>NZ_CEVWNY010000096.1:0-12028 GCF_982384815.1 Desulfitobacterium sp.
GCTTTGAAATTGACGGGCGAGTGCTTCTTGATTGGTTGTGAGACGCGACCGCCAAGACTCAATGCTTTTCTCATGCTCCATTATGAATTGCACTCCCAGGAGCATCTCTTTCATTTTCCCACAATGGCGTTTCCATTCCACCGGGAGATTCTGGGTGTTGATTTCCCCCTCCCGTTCCACCATTTCAAAAAGATTGAAGAGCAGATGGTAGGTTCGATAAAACTCCCTCGTCCAACAAGTATCAATAGTAGGGCAATTTTTACAGACCCGTTCTACCAGTACATTCATCAGCTCCGGGATCTCCGGTTTGGATTTCCCTACTTCCGCCTCAGCAGCTTGAGCACTGTAAGCAATCTGGTCAAAAATCTCCGCCACTGTCTTAACTTTGGTTACAGTAGACTCAACTTCCGGCATGGGCTTGTCCTTAAGAAAATCACTCTGAGGAGAGGAGCTTGGAAAAAGCAAAAAGAGCAAAAGGCCAATTCCCGAAGACAAAAGTTGAGAATAAAGCACTTCGGGTTGCATATAAACTGTGAACATGAAGGTAATGCTCATAAAAGCAATACCCAACCCGAACTTGCCCAGCTTTTGGAAAGCTCCGGTACCAAAACCGGCCAGACCATAAATACCCGCCGCCATCAGATTTTGGGGATTGAATTCCAGTTGAGGAACAAAGCCTAAAAGTGCCCCGACCCCGGCAGCGGTACCGGCACCAAAGCGCCCGGCAATTAACAAAATGAAAAAGCTCGTTAAGACAACGGAAAAGTTTACCTCCCTAAAAACCACACCCTGTAACCCGCTCAGTACTCCAACCAGGATAACCAGCCAAGCAATCCCTTGTTCACGTGTAAAGTTCCCCCGCCAGATAGCCTCTTGATAGCGCATAGCATACCAGAAGACAACCGCTAAGCCACCATTCAAAATACTAACTAAGATTGCCTTGGGTCCCATCATAACCCCGGACTGACCAAGACTCATAACCGCAAAGGAAACCACCCCCGTGACTATGGCCGTGGCCAAACCAAGATATATGCCTTCCCGCTTACTGTCCCGCAGCCGCGGAACAAAAAGACTTAAGATCAATAAAGTAAGTAAAATCTCCAAAGCAGACCCTAAATCTTGCACGAACAAGGAAGCTATACCCAGAGTCAAGCCGATTAGCCCCGTAAGTACGCCTTTGCGTCCATAAAGCATCAAAGCAGCTCCGAAACCTATCCCAAAAGGATATAATCCCAAGATACTTCCTCGAGCAATCAGCATTCCTAATAAAAAAGGCCAAAAGTGCCCTTCCAGAGTAAACTTTTCCCTCCGCAGACCTTGCTTAGGTTTCAACGTTGCCCACTGTGCCATAATGTCACCTCTTACCATATAATACCAACATTATAACCTATGGCTTTGGCAAAGCTTGTCTAGGGAAGGAAGTTATTCTCAGTAAATTTCGACTCTTTTCCTGATTCTCGTGCTAATCCTCAACTTTTCTCGTCCATTCTCCAGGAATCTACGTTATATCCTTACATCCATTTATTAATATTTTTTGAGCCATCCGTAGTGTACCAAGTAACCTGCTGAACATCGTGAAGTATCTTCATCCTTAAAACCTTATTACCGACCTGAAAAGTGTCTTACTTTTAAGCCTTATAACATACTAAAAGACCGCCATGCGGCGGTCCAAAACCTCTATGAAAATAAAAGCTTTTAGTAGCGGCTCGATCCTCTTCCCCCACGCTTGGATTCAGTGGCGCGGCGGAATTCCAGCTGCCTTTCATCGCTATCCTTAATAAACTTGGCTAATTTGTCCTCAAATGATACGGTTGGCTGGCGACGTTCCCGCGTATTACTTCTCGGGCTCGGATTAGCCTGTTTAATCGATAGTCCAATTTTCCCTTTTTCATCTACGTGAATTACCTTAACCTTAACACGATCCTGTTCCTTTAGATAATCCCTTACATCCTTGACATAAGCATCTGCAACCTCTGAGATATGCACAAGTCCGGTAACCTTTTCAGGTAATTCCACAAAAGCACCGAAATTCGTGATACCCGTAACCACACCCTCAATAATAGTGCCAACCGCAATGGCCATACGAAGCTAACTCCTCCTTGTGATGTTTTAAGTCATTATTTTTATTATATCTGTCAGTAGAGAGGACTGTCAAGATAACAGCCCGGGAGTTTCCTGACATTTTCTTACTTTGCAGAAGTATTTTATTCCGTTTTGGGTGCAATGCGAATTTCACCTTTACGGACTAACCCTAATTGTTCCCTGGCTAGTTGTTCAACATAGCTAGGTGTGTTGAGCTGCAAAATTTCCTCTTCAAGACGTTTTTGTTCATCCACAAGACTTTGTTTCTGTTTACCTAATTGAGCAATACTCTGATTAACCTGTTGACGCAATTCATAAAGCTGATAAGCCGAGCTTAGAAAAGCAATTGCCAAAAACAAGGCAAACAGCGATCTAATCGGCCGCAAAGGACGCTTTCTGGTCTTGGGTCGGGACACTTTAGTTGTCGGATTCCTCTTCGTCAAAATCTAACCCTCCTAGACCAAATTCAGCCTCCGGAATAATACAGACTATCTCATAGCCCTTCCCTTTGGCCCGATTAAGTAAAGTTGCCACGGAACTTTGGCTAAGATGTAATTTTTTCGCAATCTGTTCTTGGGTTTTGCCACTTTCCTTTAAAATAACTGCCTGACGCTCCCTAAAGCTAAGCTTTTCCAAACCCCGAATCTCTAAATGCACTATCTACACCAACTTATGCTTATTTCTACAGCTACGGAGCCAAGTTATCCACAGCCAAGGAAGTTATCCACAAACTGTGGGTAAGCTGTGGACATATTATGGACAAACCCTGGACAAAGGAACTACAAACTGTGGACATCTCCTATTATACAGATGCCCACCCCTTTAAGCAATCCTCTTTTGTTAATTTTACCCATTGGTCCTAGGCGGAAAGAACTGGTCCCAAAAATTCAGCATCCGCTTACGCATTTTTACCACCGGCTCCCCCCATAAGGCCTCAGCTACGCGAAACACCAGCAAACTAAACCAGCGCAAAATTGCATAGGGAGGACCCATCAATATTATCAGGGCCTTAATTGGTAAGCTGAGTATTTTGAGAATCAACCTTAATAAATTGGCAATCAATTTGTAGCACTTAAAGAAAAACCAAAGGACTATAGGACTGAAAATCCGCATATAGAGGAAAAGCCCCAGGACGCTTCCCCAAAGAATATAAAAGCGAAAATCCAAATGATTGGCTTTTAGGAAAAAGCGATAAAAAATCCCCAAGGCCACAGCAGAGAAGATTAAATCTCCAACAATGGTAATGATTTTTCCCCATCCCAACCATTTATGCAGGGAACGGTAAAAATCAAAAACAAAGCCTACCGCAGCCCCCGCCAAAACAACCCAGAATAAGGCTTCAAAGTCAGAAATTCTCCTCCCTCCCTTCCATCCGATTCAAGACACATTAAGGCACATCAACGAAAGACTTTCGCCCAAATATTTTGTCCCGCTCCGGAATTACGGGGATAGACCAAGGAATCAATCTGCCCTTCAATCTGCACCTCTCCGGCCTTAAGATCAAGATGCTTAATTCCTAGTTTCTCTCCCTTAATGCTCATTACCCCTTGGATAGTCTCCAACATAATCTCCTTGGTATCAAAGGACCGTACCTTTGATACCCCCGTTAATGAAAGAAATTGCCGATTATCCATGGCCAGCCGGTGCATTGATGAATTCTTTTCCATGCTTCCCAGCCCCCCCTTTTACTTTTCTTCTTAAACCATATTCCCAAGGGGGCAGTTTTAGAATACGAATAATCTGAAACAGGGGGACAGGTTCTCTGTTTCAAAAAAGGCAACAAAAAAAGACAAGGCATTCTTCCTTCCTCACATAAGGAAGAGAAACCTTGTCACGATACTTTATAAAACTATAGCGACACCTTTTCCTTTCTCCTTGTTTCCAGGCAAATATCGAAGTGAAACACTGTACCTGTCCCCTTGTTTCACTTACTCCTCATAAGAGCCTCGTTTTTCGTCCTTAAGGACTTCATAAAGCAAGTGGGCCTCAGTGGCTTTTACACTGTTGGGCGTAGTAAGAACCCGTACTTCCAAAAGATGTCGGGCCATCTCAAGAGTTACTATATCTCCAGGCTTAACCTCTGCCGAAGGCTTGGCAATCCGCCCATTAATCCGGATTTTCTCTCCTTCGCAGATATCCTTAGCTACGGTCCTTCTTTTAATCAACCGGGAAACTTTTAGATACTTATCAATCCGCATGACCAATCCCCTTATAGAGAAAATCAGGCCCCCAGAAGGACCTGACTAACTTTTCCTTTATTCTTATTACTGAACAGCATCCTTTAAAGCTTTTCCGGCTTTAAATCCCGGAACTCTAGAAGCAGGAATGACGATAGCTTCTTTGGTTTGAGGATTTCTTCCGGTACGCTCAGCGCGATCTTTAACCTCGAAAGTCCCAAAACCGACCAACTGTACCTTTTCGTTTTTTGCCAACGCCTCTTCGATCGAAGCAAATACTGCGTTTACTGCTTTTTCAGCGTCCTTTTTTGATACTTCGGCTTTCTCTGCTACTGCAGCCACTAAATCAGCCTTATTCAAAACGATTCCCTCCCAAATATGTATTGAGTTTCAGCGTTATATTTTCGCGATAAATACCCAAACTCCTGCTTTTATTTATGGATTGTCGCCAATCTCCTTATTTTTTTCTTCAATTTTTGCTAATTCCCAATAATTATCCATCTTTTCCAAGGTTAAATCCTGCAATTTCGCCCCCTCCGACTGGGCCAGCTTCTCCATTACCTGAAAGCGCCTCTGGAACTTTTGAACCGTCTTGCGCAGGGAATCTTCCGGATCAAGCTTAAGAAATCGGGATAGATTAACCAGGGCAAAAAGCGTATCCCCGAATTCCTCTTCAATTCCCTTCTCCTCAGCCATTGCCTCTTCCAATTCCCTCAATTCCTCATACACCTTAGCCAATGGACCTTCAAAATCAGGCCAATCAAAACCATATTTAGCCACTTTCTTTTGGGTCTTTGCCGCCAGCATTAAAGCCGGTAGCCCTTGAGGAAAATTGAATAACCCTGCCTCCCCTTGATCACCCTTTTCCTCCTTTTTAATCTGATCCCAATTCTTTAAAACCTCATCAGAATCTTTTACCTGAATATCCCCAAATACATGGGGATGGCGGCGGATCATCTTTTCGATAATTCCCCTTAAGACGTCTTGAAAGGCAAATTCTCCCGCTTCTTCTGCCACCTGTGCGTGAAATACTATTTGTAATAATAAGTCTCCCAATTCTTCAGCCAAATTATACATATCTTGGGTCTCGATGGCTTCAAGAACTTCATAACTTTCTTCGATTAAATAAGGTTTTAGCGAAATGTGGGTCTGTTCCTGGTCCCATGGACAACCCTGAGGGCTGCGCAAAGTGCTCATAATGTCTAAAAGCTTAGTCATGGATATGCCCTTACTATGAGGAGGAACAACCACTGTTGTCAAATGATCAAAATCCCGATGATCCAACTCATAGAGTTGGCACTTAAATACTTTCTGTTCCTTAGTCCCTAGAGCTTGGACTACAAATACCTCTGCTTCATCGGGATAGATTTCCATTAAGTCGAGCTTCACATTAGAAGCAACCAGCCCATCATAGACCTGGGGAATTACCAACCATTCCTTGCCGGTTATATCACTTCCCTTGAGTGCATCATAATTGCGCAGTAGAAATCCCTCTACCGGATCCATTGCCAAGGCGGAAAAAAGCGGATCAAGAAAGCTTAAGGCCGGATGAACTACCACCTCAAAGCGCCCGGAAAGCTTGTCCACAAGCATTTGTACACTCCGCTCAGCCACTGAGGGATGGCCTGGAACTGCATATACAAGCTCGGGGTATTCGCCACACTCCCTCTCTAAACGGCCGACAATCCCTTCATAGACCTTTTCAAAGGATTCCTCCCGCTCATAGAGGTCATCAAAAGACTCCCCGCAGACTCCTTCCGCAAGCAAATCTTGGGCACAAGGATGGTTCACAGTTCGAAAAAAAAGACGCTTAGCACTCTTGATAATTCGATAATCACCAATGGTCATGGACTCCAATCCTGCCGGACCTAACCCTACTACATGCAATACACTACTCATTGACATCCCTCCCGGGAATAGTTTACCACAACTAATGTCTCCTAAGAACAACTTAGAAAAGCCCGAAAAAAAACTGAAGCGGCTTAAAGCCGCTCCACTTTTACCTCATCGGAGATTATTGTTCCATTTGCTTAGCTAGAAAACCGGCAGCCGTCTCCACCAATTTTAATTCCAGCTCACCCATCTTCACATTGGGATCCTTGGACATGAGGATTACCGCCCCAATCGGGTCGCCCTCGGCAATGACCGGTGCTACTACTTGATTGGTCAGCTTGCTATGTTCATCATCCTCGTCCACCTTGCCCTCCCCCGATTTAAACTGGACAGTTTTACGTTCCGCCATTGCTTGATCAATGCTAGACCAAATCGGTTTATTTAAGTACTCCTTTTTGGAAGCCCCCGAAACAGCGATAATTACATCCCGATCAGCGATACACGCAATATGACCGGTCGCCTCATAGAGGGAATCCGCATACTCCTTGGCGAAATCACCCAATTCGCCGATGGGAGAGTACTTCTTAAGGATCACTTCTCCTTCGCGGTCGACGAAGATTTCTAAGGGATCTCCCTCCCGAATCCGAAGTGTCCGACGTATTTCTTTTGGAATAACAACACGACCAAGATCATCAATTCTTCTAACGATGCCTGTTGCTTTCATTGACACTCTTCCTCCTTTAGTCATTTACGAGCCACCTATTTAGGGGTCGTTACAGACACAGCAAGACCAACCGAGTAATTGTTAAAGTAAACCCCTAAGCAAAGTCATTGGTTACCCCTATATACCCACGGACTTATGCTTTCTGAATAGCTAAGTAAAGACCGTCCTGCCTGTGGAAACTTTTGCGTTGTCTTTAACTTCATAGATAGTATATATCTGGTCATTCTCTATTATTCATTTTTTTCCATGATGTTACTAAATTGGATAAAGGAAAGTTTAGGCAGAGTTATATTTTCAGTTAACAAAAAAGAAGACTTACCCATGAGTAGATCTTCCCCATGAGTAAATCTTCCTTTTCATTATCAATATTACAGCCTTAAGCAGCCGGCTTAAATTTATCTCCGTACTCAATATTTCCTTCGGCCTTCGCCCGCAGATCTGTAAAATAGGTCTCGAATTTTTGCGCTTTAGCATCGGCTAAAGCATCCTTTGCGACTTGATCCTTTACCTTTTCATAGTCGGCTTTAACAGCCGGCTTATGCTCTTCCACTAAAATAATATGATAACCAAATTGAGACTTAACCGGTGTGGTGGTATAGGTCCCCACTTTTTGGGCAAAAGCAGCTTCCTCAAATTCAGGGACCATTCTCCCCTTGCCGAAATATCCTAAGTCGCCGCCGGATTCTTTAGAACCTTCATCAGTAGATTTCTCCTTAGCCAGCCCCGCAAAATCCGCTCCGCCCTGCAACTTGGCAATAATATCTTTTGCCTCTTCCTCAGTCCCTACCAAGATATGGCGAGCTTTAACCTGCTCACCGGAACCCCCATAGAGGTCTTGATGATTATCAAAGAAGGTTTTCTTTTGTTCTTCTGTAACAGTCACATCTTTGGTGACTTCAGCGGACAAAGCAAAATAATTTCTTACTTCCTCATCGGTCATAGCTTGTTGCTTAAGCCATTCCTGATATTGGGTTTCATCTCCCACCATTTGCTTGATATTCGTTTCTTGTTCCAATACTGCGGGGTCATTTGGATCCAGATTAAGCCTTTTGGACTCCTGCATGACCAGCTTAGATGCAATCATACCTTCAAGAATCTGTCCCTTAATCTCTTCAAGAGCCTGTTTTCCTTGATCTGTGCCGAAATTCATACCCATGCCTTCGTAGGATTTTTGCACATTGGCCACTCGATTTTCAAAATCGGCTTTAGTAATTATTTCCCCATTTGCTTTGGCAACCCATTGGTCCCCGCCCAAAGAAGAGCATCCTGTTAATCCTACTGCCAAAACCAACAATCCGGCAACCAATCCATTCCGGAAAAGAATCCTCATTTTTACACACCCTTTCGTGTCCACTAAATGCAATTATATCAGGATGCAGATTTTGAAGCAATGCTATTAAATACCATTAATATTTTAAATATTGCTTCCAGAATCTCCTCTTGGGCCACCGAGCGCAAGCGAGCCTTAATCTCCAGGTTGCCGTTCCCGGTAGTACCAAAGGATATAGGATAAGGTGATTGAGAGGCCATATTCATCAGCATTTCTCCCGAAATGCCCGGATCTCCGGCGAATCGGAACATAAACTGTTGCTTGATTTGTTGAATCTGCTCAATTTTTAGGCCGGCGGCAACCCATTTAATCCTGACAATCTTCAAAAGGTTCTCCACTTCCCGAGGAGGAGTACCAAAACGGTCAATGAGTTCGTCAATCATGAGGCTTAATTCCTCTTCGTTGTCAATGGAAATCATGCGTTGATAGAGAGCAGCTTTCAGCTGACGTTCTCCTACATAATGATCCGGTAGATAAGCATCCACCTGAACCTCGATACTGGTTTCGATCTTTTCCTCAACCTTTTCACCCTTGATCTCCTGTACAGCTTCCTTAAGCATCTGGCTATAAAGCTCAAATCCCAAGGCAGCTAAATGCCCGTGCTGCTGGGCCCCAATTAAGTTGCCTGCGCCCCGAATCTCCAAATCCCGCATGGCGATTTTGAGACCGGAACCAAACTCGGTAAATTCCCGGATCGCCGCTAGACGCTTCTCCGCCACTTCTGTCAAAACCTTTTGAGGTTTATATAAGAAATAGGAATAGGCCCTTCGATTGGACCGCCCCACCCGGCCCCGCAGCTGATAAAGCTGTCCCAGCCCTAAACGATCGGACTCATCGATAATCAGAGTATTTACATTGGGCATATCCAAGCCGGTTTCAATGATCGTGGTACACACTAAAACATCGCTTTCATGCTCGAGAAAAGCCAGCATCTCTTGTTCCAACTCTTTTTCACCCATCTGCCCGTGAGCAATCCCATAGCGGGCCTCGGGGACCAACTGGCTAAGGAAATGGACCACCTGCTCCATATCCTCCACCCGGTTGTGGACATAAAAGACCTGCCCACCCCGTTGAATCTCCCGCCTTATTGCCTCCCGCACCACCTCGGGGCGAAATTCGGCCACATAGGTCTGAACAGGGAACCGGTCTTCCGGCGGCGTCTCAATGACACTCATGTCCCGAACCCCCACCAAACTCATATGCAAAGTACGGGGAATCGGTGTGGCGGAAAGGGTTAAGACATCTACATTGGCTTTTAAGGTCTTGAGTTTTTCTTTATGAGCCACCCCAAAGCGCTGCTCTTCATCAATTATTAACAGCCCCAAGTCTTTAAACTTGACCGCATCGGAGACCAGCTTATGAGTCCCCACCACAACATCTATGGACCCTTCCTTTAGCCCCTGAATGATCAACTTCTGCTCTTTCGCCGAGCGAAAGCGGCTGAGCATCTGAATGCTCACCGGATAACCCATAAACCGCTCCTGAAAGGTGTTAAAATGCTGCTGAGCAAGGATCGTAGTAGGAACGAGGACGGCTACCTGTTTGCTGTCCATAACCGCCTTAAAGGCCGCCCGCAAAGCCACCTCGGTCTTGCCATAACCCACATCACCGCAGAGGAGGCGATCCATGGGGCGTGACCGCATCATATCCTGCTTTACCTCGATAATACACTGCATTTGGTCAGGAGTTTCCTGGTAGGGAAATTTCTCTTCAAATTCCTGCTGCCAGACATTATCAGGAGAGAAAGCATAACCCTTCGACGCCTCCCGCTGAGCATAGAGCTTAACCAAGTCAAAGGCCATTTCCTTAATGGCATTTTTGGCCTTAGATTTTACCTTTTTCCACTCGGAACCACCCAGCTTATATAGCTTGGGCAAAGTTTCGGCATCACTGCCCAAGTATTTTTGCAGAAGGTTCAATTGGTCCAAAGGTACATAGAGTTTATCCTGCCCGGCGTACTTTACCGCAAAAAAATCCTTTTCTGTTCCACCCACAGCGATCCGCTCAATCCCGATAAACTGACCAATACCATGATGGACATGAACCACAAAGTCTCCCGGCTTAAGATCATTGAATTGCAGTCGATGGCCGGTTTTTTCAGGAGCTTTTTTCCGCTTAACGGTCGCTTTCCGTTCCCGTTTATAGATCTCGGACTCACTTAAGACTATTAACTTACCTAAAGGAAGCTCGAAGCCTTGGTCAAGAGAGGAAGCATAGACATATACCCCGCCCTCTTGAACAGGCTCCCTAAGCTCATGCCTCTTGGCCAGAGCCCCCCGGTCCTTAAGACCCTGCAGCATCCTTTCCGCATGCTCCTCATCCCCGACAAAGAGCGAGACGATGTACCCGGTTTTCTGCCAGTGATCGATCTCATCTGCCAAAACCCCTGTCTTACCCATAAAACCGGTCAAGGGCCGGGCATTTAGATTAAAAATTCCCCTCGGTGCTATACCGGGAATTTGACGGGGCAAAGTGGAAAGCAAAAGAAAGGGGCGTGCCTCCCCATATTGGAGAAGTTGCTCATAAGTTACAAATCGGTCTTCCGGACTAATAAACTCCCGACCTTTTGCTAAAGCCTCCGTATATTCCTCCATTTTTCCTTTCTGTTGGAATTCTAACTGTTCCTTTAGCCGCAAAGGTTCATCTAAGATCACATAACGATCTCCGGAAAGTAAAGAGAAAAATGGCTCTAAGGGCTCAGAAAGAAGGCTAAGAAAGGGGTAGATACTCTCATCCAATCTGCCCGTCTTTAGCCGCTCCTCGATCTTCTGAGCTTGCTTCATAACCTGCTCGGCCAACTCAAAACGACTGCTCCGATTTAAACGTCCCGCAACCTTCCTAGCCTGGGCCCGGACTTCCCAACCCAGCTTCTCAATTTCCTCGGGACTAATTACCACCTCCACCGCCGGAGGTATCTTTACACTTTTTAAGGTCTCTGTAGATTTCTGAGTCTCCATGTCAAAGACCCGTATCGAGTCTACTTCATCGTCAAAAAACTCTATCCGCAAGGGCTCCCCATCCAGGGGAGCTATATCCATAATTCCGCCCCGGATCGCAAACTGCCCTTTTCCATCCACCACATCCAGCCGCTCATAACCGGCTGTCACCAATTTCTGAGTAAGCTCCTGGAGATCATAAGCTGTCCCTTCCTTTATCTCCAGGATATATTCCTGCCAACGGGTAGGGGAAAACATCCGCTGCTCCACTGCCAGTACCGTGGCAACCACAGTACAATTATTATCCTCTGCCAAACGGTTAAGAACCCGAATTCTCTCGATGGTCGTCTCCCGGCTTTTCCCGAGAACCTCAAAAGGCAGCCACTCCGTAGCCGGAAAATATAAAATATCTTCTTCGGGCAGCCAAGAACGCAGATCATTGACCCACTTTTGCGCAAGCTCCTCGGAATAAGTAAGGATCAAGCCCGGCTTCCCCCGCTTGATTAGCTGAGCTGTAAAGGCCGGCTTCTGACTTCCAGTTAAGTTATAGATCATTTGCGGCCATTCCCGCCGGGCAATCGCTTTTTCTACCGCCTCGATATCGAAGCCCAGGCGCAAATAGTGGCTAAGAGTCTTCAAAAAATTCATCCTTTCAGGCAACGCAAAACCATGGACGTCCGCCAAAAGGGACCCCCATTAGTGCCTAGTTCTAAATATGTCTATGTCACCCTTATTAACGCATATGTGCTTCTTATAACACATATATGGTCTTGGGCAAAGGGACGGATCTTGTATGTGCAAGAGTGTACAACCCTGACCAGCTTTACAAACCCTCATCGCTAGTTAAGTATGCTATTTTCTCCTACTTCCAGTTCACTCATACAATCCGGGCAGAGTGCATAGGCCACATTCCCAATGATATTTATTATAGAGTCGGGCCGCTCCG
>NZ_CEVWNY010000097.1:0-11935 GCF_982384815.1 Desulfitobacterium sp.
AGGCGCTCTCCCAGCTGAGCTAATCGCCCTTAATGGTGACCCATACGGGATTCGAACCCGTGTTACCGCCGTGAAAGGGCGGTGTCTTAGGCCGCTTGACCAATGGGCCATTTTCGCGGAACATTTGTTAGTATATCCGAAATAACCTTAAATGTCAACATCATATTTTTTAAAAAATTTAGTATGATATTAGTTATCCCAAGACTCATTCATCATGACTGTGTTTTAGTTAAAATTAGTTAAAGCGCGTGCCAAAGCATAAAAAATCAGTATTAGCATTACTATGTTCTAAACCCATTCACATGAGCTAAGGCGAGATCGATAGATTACACAACATATAACACCATGCACCGTGCCGCTATGCTTAATGGTAATTAACAAAAACCGCACCTCAGTGCGGTTTAATTATCTTATGGAGCGGGTGATGGGAATCGAACCCACGTAGCTAGCTTGGAAGGCTAGTGCTCTACCATTGAGCTACACCCGCATATTTTGGTAGCAGGGGGGGGATTTGAACCCTCGGATGAGCGGGTATGAACCGCTTGCCTTAGACCACTTGGCTACCCTGCCATGGCTCCCCGAGCAGGACTCGAACCTGCAACCTACCGGTTAACAGCCGGTTGCTCCACCATTGAGCTATCGAGGAATATTCATTATATGACTGGCGGAGAAGGAGGGGTTTGAACCCTCGCGGCAGTTACCCACCCTAACGGTTTAGCAAACCGTCCTCTTCAGCCACTTGAGTACTTCTCCGCAATTTTAACTTTTTGGTGCGGAAGATGGGACTTGAACCCATACGGTGTTACCCACACGCCCCTCAAACGTGCGCGTCTGCCAGTTCCGCCACTCCCGCATTTTTCATGGAGCCGTTAACCGGATTTGAACCGGTGACCTCATCCTTACCAAGGATGCGCTCTACCAACTGAGCTATAACGGCATAGAGGATCATTTACTTGATATTAAAATGGTGCGCTCGAAGGGATTCGAACCCCTGGCCTTCTGATTCGTAGTCAGACGCTCTATCCAGCTGAGCTACGAGCGCATGTTAATTTTGGAGCGGGTGACGAGATTCGAACTCGCGACTTTCACCTTGGCAAGGTGACACTCTACCACTGAGTTACACCCGCATATGGAGTTGGTGAGCCATCCGCGACTCGAACGCGGGACACCCTGATTAAAAGTCAGGTGCTCTACCGACTGAGCTAATGGCTCAAAAATGGCAGGGATGGCAGGATTCGAACCTACGCATGCCAGAGTCAAAGTCTGGTGCCTTACCGCTTGGCGACATCCCTACTTATTCAAATCAACTTCCGTTGACTTAAATCCTTTGGTTGCGGAGGCCGGATTTGAACCGACGACCTTCGGGTTATGAGCCCGACGAGCTACCGCTGCTCCACTCCGCGACGAAAATCAATAATTGAGGTACCATGTTCGTGTTGATTCAAACTTCGGTATTCCTCTTTGATTATTTATGATTCAAAAATTCGAGTGCTATTAGTACTCATATAGTACTCCTTTAATCTCAATACTAAGCCTAAGCTTCGTACTTCGATCCTCGAACTTCGAATATCGAAATTGGTGGGTAGGGATGGATTCGAACCACCGTACCTCTCGGAACAGATTTACAGTCTGCCGCCTTTAACCACTCGGCCACCTACCCAGATTCGTTGTTTGAGGCACGATGTTCGATGTTCGAACCCTCGTATTCCTCTGAAAGATATTATGCTTTCCATTCTAAACTTCATGATTCCCTTTTCTAACTTCGAATCACGAACTTCGAATATCAAAGAATGGCGACCCCGATCGGACTTGAACCGACGATCTCCTGCGTGACAGGCAGGCATGTTAACCACTACACCACGGGGCCGAGTTTTGGTGGGCGATGACAGGATCGAACTGCCGACATCCTGCTTGTAAGGCAGGCGCTCTCCCAGCTGAGCTAATCGCCCTTAATGGTGACCCATACGGGATTCGAACCCGTGTTACCGCCGTGAAAGGGCGGTGTCTTAGGCCGCTTGACCAATGGGCCGCTAACGCAATAACTATATTACATGGACAAGCATTACTTGTCAAATACTTTTTTATTATTCTCTTTTTTATTCTTTCATGATTCATTCATTGTAAAAAATAGGTTTGCCATAGCACTTTCAGGCTTATGCTTTTTGAATTGTTAACAAAATTACGGTAGTAATAATAAAAACAAAGCCGATAATATCAAGCCCACTAAACGCAGTATTTAGCCAAAATGCCGAAAACACCGCAGCAGACACCGGCTCGATACTGGCGATCATGCTGGCCTTGACTGGGCCAATATCACTAACTCCTTGCAAATACAGGGTAAAGGATACCACGGTGCCAATGACGATGATCCCCACCATTCCCCAAAACACCTGCCAATCCAGGGATACAGGGATCTGCCAAGGACGAATAAAAACCATCAACACAATCCCACCGAGCAGCATGCCACAACCAGTGACAACGATGCTTCCCCATTTAGCAATTATATTTCCCGGAATAAGCGTATATAGCATCAGCCCAACAGCGGACATCAGCCCCCAAAAAAGTCCCTGGGAGGAGATGGCCAGGCTGCTAAGGTTCCCATGAGTAGCCAACAAAAAAGTCCCGCTAACTGCTAAAATAATGGCTATCCCTTCTATCATTGTGGGGAGACGTTTGGCTTTTGCGCAAACAAAAATCATAATTAGAAGAGGTCCTAAATACTGCAGCACAGTAGCCGTCCCTGCATTCGTATAAGAAATCGCAAGCAAATAAGTATATTGACAAGAAATCAGTCCAAGTATACTAAAACCTAACAGGGTTAAGCGATCTTTTTTATCCCTAAGTAAACCCAACATCTTTTCCCGTTGCTTGAATAGCACTAGACTAAATAAAATCAAGCCGGCCGTCACCATCCGAACTACGGTAACCCAGTGAGTATCTATCCCTTTCTCCGAAAAAAGAAACTGCCCGCAGGCACCGGAAAATCCCCAACTGATCCCGCCGATAAGTGTTAGCACAGTACCGCGAATCGCTTTTGTTTTGTCAAGTAATAACTCGCTCATTATATTTTTCCCTTAACATGGGATTTCTGCAAAAAACCTTCTATTAAATACATTAGATTAATCATCTAGTCCTCCTCTAACCTCTTCAGCTTTCATCAATAACATCTTGCTTTTCCTGCAGCGGTCGTTCTTGTCTCATTATTCTAGTCATTTCTTTTTGATGCTTCTCACAGTAAATTCTCCAAGCAAATTTCTCGGGCCGATTAAGACAATGCCTAGCAATTCGTTCCGTGACCGGTTTTTGGCAGATGTGGCAACGAATATCGCCATATTTAGGCCGTTGCTGCATTCTTTCACGCCGCAACCGAGCGTAGTATTCGTTACGCATACCCGGTTCCCGAAGATCGACTTTCTCGATCCGCCCCTTGATTTGGATTATTTCATCTTCTTCCAGAACCACCGATGAACTCCCTGCCAATTTAAGAATAGAAGCAAGAATATCTGTATCATAAAATACCGACCCCAAAAACACCTTCAGATTGCAACGACGATTAAAGGCCACGTAAGAATAAATAGGCAGCTCATCTTTAAGCCCAATTTGCTTCTTCAAGACTTGAATCCGCTTTTGGTTCTCTACAAGAGGATTGGGGAAAGTTTTAACCCGCCATTTAATAACTTGATACCACTTCGGATCAGCTTCCTCCCCTACAATCAAGACGGCCAAATTATAATTCTCCACCAAAAAGAGCCCATAAGGGGAAAGAAGGAGATGATCAATCTGAATAAATCCTCCCTCTGTTTTTAATAAGAGATTGCTTGAACGCTTAAAACATCTAGGCAAATGAGATAGCACTACCTCCAGTTTGTATTCACCAATCTCATCTTTCCTATGCTTTTTGCTGCGCAAGGACTCCCTTCTTTTTGCGGATTTACCGGTATAGTAATCGGTTTTATATTTACGGTTCGAAAGCTCCTTAAGCTTCGCAAAACCGTCAAAAAGCGGTTGGGCTTCCTCCTTTATAACTTTTTGCACTTCTTTTTTTCTATTCCAGAAAAACACTTACTACCCTCCTACCCCCAAAGACCAAAGAAAATCAACTTCGCCGCGAAGGCTATGCTACTATTTTAACATATTCCAAGAAAATGACATTGAATTTCCACGTATTACATAAATTTTAATGGAGGAACTTTTGGACTTGATGTCGAATCAGAATAGGAAAATGTAAGCAATATCTAAGCTACAGAATAAAGCTGAGTCTAGGATAACCTAGAGCGGGGGACTTTTATCATGGGGTGAATCGCTTATTAGCGAAGGGCTCACACTTTGGCCCGAATCCGTCAACTAACCTCGTAAGCTAAGAAAGGTGTAAAAGCATGGGATTTATTAGAAACCTATCTCGTTTTAAGGCTTCTGCATTCAACCAAGTTCTAAAATTAGCAAAAACAATCCCTTGGAAAACTCCAAAAGTTTTTGTCTCTCTAACCGCAACTGTAGTCCTGACGGGCGGTATAAGTTTTTATTTCCTGACCACCACCGCTGCCGCTTCCGTGATGGTCAACGGTCAGCATATCGGCTACGTAACTAACACTAATAGTGGCCAGGCCCTCGTGGAATCTTTCCTCGAAGAAAAAGGTAAACCCTACGGTATTGCCGCCCTTACTCGTGACCAAATAACTTATGAAAATGTTAGGATTAAAAATTCTGCATATGAAGCAGCTGCCCTAAGTGAAAAGAATTTGGATGGTGTCTTAAACTATTATCTTGAAGGTTATAAAATTACCACCAATAGCACACCGATTGCCTATTTACCTAGCCAAGAAGATGCTGAGAAACTCCTTAAAGACTATGAGGAATATTATTCGAAATCCAGTGCCGAGAATCAAGTAACAAGCGTAAGCTTTGCCGAAGAAGTGGCAATCGAAAAGGTATCCATTAAACCTGACCAAATAACCCCACCGGATCAAGCTTATCAAATGCTCATTGACGGTAAGGTAAATACTAAAGAGTATACTATTCAGGAAAATGACTCCTGGTGGCTGATTGCACGAAAAAACAATATGTTAACAGACGAGGTTCTCGCCGGTAATCCTGGGGCAACTGAAGATACCATTATCAAGCCGGGTGAAGTAATCAAGCTTGTTACCGTTGAACCCTATCTAACAGTAGTCAGTAAAGGTACATATTCCGGCTCGGAGGTCATTCCCTATGATGTAGTCACTAAGACTGATTACAAACTGAATCCAGGCCAAACAAAAGTTATTACCAAAGGAAACAATGGCTCAAAGATCGTAACCTACTCCTATGAGCAACGAAATGGCGTTGAAGTAGCCAAGAAGGTCTTGGATGAAAAAATTGTTGAAAAACCCGTTGATGAAGTAGTTGCTACAGGTCCCCGCAAGCAAACGGTAAATGTGGCAGTAGCTACCTCCCGGGGTAGTGCCAATGGCTCTTCCCTAGTAGATAGAGCACTTAGCCTCCAGGGGACCAGCTATGTTTTTGGCGGTACATCAACCAGCGGTTTTGACTGTTCAGGCTTTACTAAGTATATCTATTCCGGTTCGGGCATCTCCCTTCCCCGTACTTCCTATGATCAATTTAATTCCGGTTCAAAAGTCAGCAGCGATAATCTGCAGCCCGGTGATTTAGTGTTCTTTAGCACCTATGCTGCTGGAGCGTCTCATGTTGGGATATATATCGGTAACGGTAAATTTGTCCATGCGGCCAACCCCAGCAGTGGGGTTAAGATTTCCGGTGTAAACGATAGTTTCTACGGCCCACGCTATCTCGGCGCACGCCGCTATTAAAAATAATTAACCCAGTTATTAAAAGGAACCCGTTTTGGGGTTCCTTTTGTATCTTCAAGAGCACAAAGAAGGTGTTACTAAATCTCTCTGACATCCTGAGCATATGCGTAAGATCTTAACCTAATTCCATAAACCTAGTTCCATAAATTTTATTTGCGGTCTAATACTTCGTCGGGAGCATTTTGGGATGAGCGGAAAAACATACCCATCCCCATAATTAAAATAAAAAGGATTAGGTAATAAATAACAGTCCAAACCCCATGGGCGTAAACGGCCGCAATAACCATAAAGATACAAGCGCAAATCGCTAATATAGGCATGAGGAATCGCTTATAGGCACCGAGGGACCGCTCTTTTATCATGATCATAACAAAAATCGGAATATACATGGCATACAAAGTAACAATAGGCAGCTCCGAGCTATCAAAGCTAAAGGGTCCAAACCAAGGAGTTGGCACCAGATTAGCACCGAAGAAATAAAGCAGCCAGGCCCCGCTAAAGAGAAGGCCTAAAATTGCCGAGTTGGTAGGCATATTTGTGCTTGGGTCAATATTTTTATATACCTTAGGTTGTGGACCGAGACCACGTGCTGCCAAAGAATAGAAGCCACGGGTACAGCCAATCATCAAACCATTGAGGGTCCCTAAGCAGGAAATAACAACGAAAACAAAGAGCACCGTCCCCCCAATATTGGAAAAGACCGTAGAGAAAGCGATCTTAGCACCGGTCTCCCCACCCTGCATAATAACGCTGTTTTCTACAGCACCGGCCAGTCCGGTGTAATATAAAATATAGATAAGTGCGACAAACATAGTGCCAAAAGTTAAAGCCCGGGGAAGGTTCTTTTTGGCATCTTTCAACTCTGCATTAATACTGGTAGCAATAATCCAGCCCTCATAAGCAAAAGCCGAGGCTACAACTGCCGTAAACAAAGGGTTAGCGGTGGCAACATCAGCAATGGGACCACTAGTAAAGTTCTGTACGAGAACACCACTTCTTAGTCCCGCAAAAGTTCCCAAAATAGCCATTAGAATCAAAGGAATTAGTTTAATCACCGTAGTAGTAACCTGAAATTTCCCCGCTAGCTTCGGAGAAAGTGCGTTTAAAGCATAGCTGCCAACAAGGTAAAAACCCGATATGGCCATAGCTTCTGCACCCACGACATCCCACCCAAACAAAACGCAAGTATATCTTGCCGAGGCCCAAGCCAAGACGGAAGTAATCGCCGGATAATAAATGGTGGTCATGAACCAGCCCACGTAATAAGCATATTCGCTTCCCATGGCTACCTCCGCATAGTCCACGATCCCATTGACCTTTTCGTAACGAGTAGCCATCGTAGCAAAAACATAAGCGCAGACAATCATGATAATCCCGCCAATAATCCAGGCCAAGATTCCCAGCGGCAGGTCCCCTCCGGTAGCCCCTAAGATTTTTTCCGCTTTAAAGAAAACCCCGCTACCAATAACGATACCGATGACCATAGCTATGGCTGTAAACAAACCATATTTTTTCTCTAGGCCATTCTCCATAAGCATTCCTCCCCCTTTTTTAATTTCACAGTCACAACTTTAACAAAATAGGAGGTATAATTCAATCCTGTTGTTTTTCATACCCGGGCATAGCTACAAAAGAAAACTTTCTTAGCTTTTGCTCCCCAGAGAATTGGGTTTTCCGTAGTTGCGAGATCTGTTCTTTTAGTACAGCAAAAAATTCATCATATTCCGCGTCACTTAAATAAAGTGAGTAACTGCAAAATTCCACTCGATCCCTTTGGAAATCATAATCCTCGTTTTTAAGATAATTTTTAAAGTCACCTAATAAAGACATGGTATAAGTGTAAAAAATGCTGAAAAGCCCATCCTTGCTAAGATCCCTAATCTGCTCATTGAATTCAACCAAGGGGTTCTTCTTTAACCGATAAACTTTTTCCACAGTTCCCCTGATTTTGTATTCCGCACAGATTTCCAAGATCTCGTCTCCCACCATCTTGTTAATATGGCGATAGAGACTTGCCGTGGGAATATCGGGCAACTCCTCAGCAATTCTCTTTACTGTTTCCGTTTCATGAGTTAAAAATAACTGTAATATCTGCATGCGGACGGGATTTAATAAACTACTTAAGACTTTGTTATCCATTAAGGGAACCTCTTTTCTTAACTTTATTCTTCTTAATCCTCTTGCAATTAGAGTCAACATTATCCACATCTAGGTATGACAAATTATCTATTATCAGATATAACAATATTATTCCGATTGATACTATTCTCACTCATAATAATAGTATCATTACTGAAAATGAACAAGGAAAATTTCATCTCTCAGTTGTATAGATAAAGCCATCGAACACTAATTAGCCGAAAAGACACCCTGTTGATATTACAACAAGGTGCCCTAAAACTTTGGAAATCTATAATGGCCAGATATAGGACTGGGCCAATTAAGCAAACGATCTTGTTCCGCGGCTACCGGTCCCCCATTATGAAGTATATAGGGAACGCCATCAGGACGGCGCCGATCGGAAATAATGGCAATATGTTCATAAGGCTCAGCAAAAGTCACAATATCCCCTGGCTGCCACAGAGAAAGATTCTCCACATCCCCAGGGATAACTTCCCGAGTCAACTCCTGCCCATGTCTTGCAAAGAATACCTTTAGATTTTGAACGCGGCGAAAATCAATATTCGGGTCTTGACTCCCTGCCACTCGTGGATAAAGAGAGATATTGCGGCGGATGTCATCATCGAGCATTTCCTTTAGATCATAACCGGCATCACGAAAAGCCCTCCAAATCACATCAGTACATACTCCCTCATCTTCGGGAGGATAGCCTCCTGCATAGTAGCCATCACGATAACGAGGCCGTCTTTCCGCCTCGTCCCTGGCCCCCGCTGCAATATCCATCATATCACTAATCCCGTCTCCATCCTTGTCCACCGGGCATTCGACTGTGGGGATCCGGAGGTACATCTCAGGCTCCAGATCTTTTATCTTAGATAAGCCGTCCTTGCTACAGCCTAAGAAAACAAGCGATAGTGCACAAAGCCCAATCCCTTTAATAATGCTACTCTGGCACCTGAACTTCTTTAGAAATGTCGGACCTCTTAAGGGATGATACATATCGGCTCCTCCCATAGATACGAAAACATGCTTTATTCTTATTCGTTGATCACTAAAGCTATGATTGGAGTACTACAAAAGCCCTAATAATCGTTCATGAGCATCCTATAAGTGCAGCGGGACTCGCAATTAATACTGCTATGATTACAGTGAAAATCCGCGATCTCTCCCCCAACCTCTGGATCGGAATCCGGGTATCTATAAATTTTTAAGACTACAAGCTTGGTAGCCACACTGCAAACCTCTTGTCGCTCTTCCAGTTTATACTCCATATCAGGAACACCTTTCCGCATTATTACTGATTAAGGTAAGTTAATTCACTAAAGAAACAGGACACCTTTGAGGTGTCCTCTTCAATGGCTAATCCCTGCGCTCCCGGTCCGGGTGCTTCGGTAAAAAACGTTCATGCTCCACCCTGGACTTTGTGAGGATGGAAAGCCACTCATCCTGAGTAAACATTCTGCCTAGCTGGGCAATCTTGTCTTTTAAAGTCTCATATTTTTCCGGATACTCTTCTTCAATAATATCCATTAACAATTTAGGGTGTTCGGTTTTGGTCGGGGTCTTCTTTTTCGTGGGTAATTTTCTTATTTTTAAAAATCTAACCATAAAAACCTCAAGCTTTTCGCTTTATTTTCATTGTGATTTGACCTCTGTCCATATTCTATCATAAATTGGCAAAACATCCGAGAGGTCTTCGAAAACTTCTGAGTTCTTTAATTGGTCTAAGGCCGGATAATAGGATGCATCTGCAGTAAGCTCGCTGGGCAGCATCTCTATTACTTCCTTGTGAGGTGTAGAATAGCCGATGTAGTCAGCATTCCGATAAGCGATATCCTTGCTGCACATATAGTTAATGAATTTCTCTGCCAGCTCTTTATTCTGGCTGGTCTTGGGAATAACCATAGCATCAAACCACAGATTGCTGCCTTCCTTAGGAATTACGTATTCCAGATCAGGATTCTCCCGTTTCATATAGACCGCATCCCCGGACCATACTACCGCCAAAGCCGCCTCATTACCAATCATCTTATCTTTTACTTCGTCCCCTACATAGGCCAGGAGTAAGGGTTTTTGCTGGATAAGCAACTTTTTAGCCTCTTCCAGCTGCTTTTCATCCTTGCTATTTAGCGAGTAGCCCAACTTTTTCAAAGCTACACCGATAGAATCCCGCTGACTGTCCAGCATGAGAATCTGTTTAGAGTATTTTTTATCCCATAACACATCCCAGCTGTTCACCGGTTCTTGAACCATGGTCTTGTTATAGATAATTCCTACTGTTCCCCACATATAAGGCACAGAGTACTCGTTATTTTTGTCATAAGCCAAGTTCTTAAAACGATCCTCGATGCCGGCATAATTAGGGATATTGATCATATCAAGTTTAAGCAGCAGGCCCTCATTGATCATTTTCGTGATCATATAATCGGAAGGAATAGCTACATCATATTTGGCTGTACCTGCCTTAATCTTTACATACATCTCTTCATTAGTAGTGAATAAGTCATAGATTACATCTACATTATATTCTTTTTCAAAATCTTCAATGACCGATTCATCGATATAATCTCCCCAGTTATAGACATGCAAGGTAGGCTTACTAGAGCCACCGCAACCGGCCAGCCCCAAAAGCACTCCCACCAACAACAGTATTATCCCAATCCTACCGAAAACCTTTTTTTTCAATACTTCTCCCTCATTTCCTTTTCATTGTCTTTGGCCATCCGCGAATTAACGATAACCAACAGCAACATGATAAAAATAAACATCAGTGTTAACAGTGCATTGATTTTAGGGTTAATTCCTCTCCGGGCCATAGAGTAAATAGTGATGGCCAGATTCGATACTCCGGAACCCGTGGTGAAGAAACTAACGACAAAATCATCAATGGACATGGTAAAGGCCAGCAAAAACCCAGTTACAATCCCCGGCGAAATCTGAGGAAGGATAACTTTCTTGTAAGCCTCAAAAGGGGTGGCTCCCAAATCCAAAGCCGCGTCATAAGTATCATTGTTCAGTTGGCGGAGCTTTGGCAGTACGGAAAATATCACAAATGGTAAATTAAAGGTAATATGGGCCAACAACATAGTTATAAAACCCAGTTTAAATTTAACAAAAATGAATAAGAGCATCAAGGATATCCCCATCACAATATCCGGACTGAGCATAGGTAAATAAGTGACATTGAGAGTAATTGCCTTGGGTAAACCCTTTAGATCATTAATCCCGATCGCCGCTAAGGTCCCGATCACCGTTGCTATCAGGGAGGCAAGGATCGCCACGACCACCGTATAGTACAAGGCTGAAGCAATCTGGCCATCCCGAAATAATTCCAGATACCATTTTAGAGTAAAGCCATTCCAGTTCCCCCGTGACTTAGAATCGTTAAAGGAAAAGACCATCAGGATAATAATCGGGGCATAGAGGAAGAAGAAAATCAGAAAGGTATAGCTTTTCATCAAGAAGGATTTCAAAAGAGCCCTCCCCCTTCCCGATCTTTATCAGTTCGCGACATAATTCCCATAGTTAAAAGCAGAAAGGCCATGAGAATCAAAGACAAGGAGGAGCCAAAGCCCCAGTCACCGGTAGTGAGAAACTGCTGCTCAATTAAGTTTCCGATAAGCATGTACTGTCCACCACCTAATAGCCTTGAGATAACGAAGGTGGTAACCGCAGGCATAAAGACCATAATAATCCCCGATACCACACCGGAAAGGCTTAAAGGAAAAATCACCTTAAAGAAGGTGGTAATAGGGGTTGCCCCTAAGTCCTCCGCCGCCTCAATAAGAGACCGATCGATTTTGCGCAAGACGGAATAAATTGGCAATACCATAAAAGGCAAAAAGTTATAAACCATGCCTAAGATTACCGCCTTATCCGTGTAAAGTATATTCAAGGTGGGCATACTCAAAGCAGTCAGAATCTGATTAATAATTCCTTTGTTCTCCAAGAGGGTCATCCAAGCATAGGTTCTCGCTAAAAAATTCATCCACATAGGCAGAACAAAT
>NZ_CEVWNY010000098.1:0-11851 GCF_982384815.1 Desulfitobacterium sp.
GTTAAGGCTTGGACCCAGTTCCAATAACCGGCATTATCCGGATGGCTGGCCCGGGTAGTATATCCTTTTTCGGCAAGTAACCTTGGTAAACTATTATACTCGTTGTGGGGGTATCTAAAGAAGGTACTCCCCCTTCTTACCGGATATACAGAAGCATTTGCCAAGAGTTCAGCATCAGAAGTGGTTCCATTCCACACCTGTTCATAGAAATTAGGAAAATAGATGCTATCCTGCAAAAGCCGATTCAAAGTCGGAGTTATTTCTTGACCATTATAGCTTTGATCAACGACGAAATTCTCCAGTGACTCCACCTGTAACAGGATAAGATTATGTCCCGCAAATACTCCTTTAAACTCCTCAGAAGGTGTATCTTCTTGATTTTGGCTATACCAATTTTGGATTTCCTCCTCCTGATCAGGAGTTAAGTCAAGGATCTGGTTTTCTTTGAAATATACATAGCCATCATAGAAATGATAGCCGATAGGAGATAAATTTCTCATAGTGTCTGTAGGAGCCCAACAGATCCGAAAGACGATATTGTTTTCCCCATTTTCTACTCGGTCATAGCGATAATGAGCGGAATAAATAAAACCCGTCGCTAGTAGGCAAATCAGAAGGAACCAAGGGAGTTGTCTTGAAATTCCCTTTCCTGCCTCCCTTGAAAAGACCAGCAGGAAAAGACCTAATAAGCTATCGATAATAAAAAAAATATCGGAGAAATAAAAGAGGGATAGGATCGAACTACCTAGGTCTTCCAGATTAATTATTTGCTTGATAAGGTGAAAGGTAAGAAAATCACCATATCCTCGATAATATACTAAATCAGCCAGTAATAAAAAACCCAGAAGTGCACTAAAGCACCAGGTTACCCAGAGGCGCCTTCTCCCCTTAAAAATTAAAGGGATAGAAAAAAATAAAAGGGTAAAACAAAAAGCAATATTACTGGATAATCTATAATCATTTTCAAAATAGAAGTTCCACGAGTTATTCCAGGAAGTGGTTAATCCCATAAAGGCAATAACTTTGATATAGCCCAATATAAAGGCTCCCCACCAAAAAGGATCGGGTATGAAATCAAGGATAATACGGAGGTTTTTCTTTACGGAATTATATTGAAGAACAGACATTTTATCACCTAAAGATTTGTAGTTTTATTTAGTATGCAAAAGCAACAGTATCCATTATAACACAATCTTTCCAAAGCACATAAGCCTGCCCAAGGGGGCATAGAAATCTTGCACCGGATAAAGATCCTTCGCTCACGCTCAGGATGACATCCAAACAAAAGAGAGCCCGAACTAGGGGCTCCCCTTCTTATCACTGAACTAATCCGCCCTAAGACCCCCGCCTCTATAGGCGGCGGGTGCCAAAGGGCGGTTAAGTCCAGTATGGACTCGACTAACCTTCAGTGGGGGTTGAATCCCCCTCTGAAGGAAGTCTCGTTCAATGCATACGATTCAATTCCTTAGCAGCTACCGCCGCAGCCTCCACAGCTGCTGCCGCAACCTTGACCACCGAAATCTTTTGCCAAGCGGATTTCAAATCCACTGCCGGCTTCGTTTTCCACGAAATCGATAAATGCACCTTCTAGATATTCGGAAAGAGTGCTGGCGGTAATGATAGATACTCCATATTCTTCATCCAGAACATCCACTTCTGTTTTAGCATCTTCCAAGGCCATCCCAAAACTTGGGCCACCACAGCCAAATCCGGCTAAGTAGAGGCGCAGATAGGAATTCTCCTTATTTTGTGCTTTTCGCACTTCTTTAACTTTTTGGGCCGCAAGCTCAGAAATTTTAACCATTCTATTCATCTCCTTATTTTTGACCTTGACGATCTTAATTTCGCACTTTAACGATAAGCATAGCTTATAGTTTATATATATTACTTTATCATCTTTTAGGTTCAAATCAAAGTAGCAACCTGGTCCCAAAACAATAATTTGGTAATTTTCACAAAAAACTAAACTTCAGATGGAAATTCCATCTGAAGTTAGGCCTTTTACTTAAGATAATCAACCATATTATTGTCTTTGAGAACCACATCGTGAGAACCACCTTCGACAATACTGGTTGCCGAAACCAAGGTGATTCGCGCATTTTTCTGCAACTCAGGAATGGTTAGAACCCCACAGTTACACATAGTTGAGCGAACTTTGTTTAAGGAGAGGGTCACATTATCCTTTAAACTGCCGGCATAAGGAACGTAGGAATCCACGCCCTCCTCGAAGGAAAGCTTCTTATCGCCGCCCATATCATAACGTTCCCAGTTTCTGGCCCGATTAGAGCCCTCACCCCAGTATTCCTTCATATAGCTTCCATTAATATTGACCTTGTTGGTAGGACTCTCATCAAAACGGGCAAAATATCTTCCTAGCATGATGAAGTCCGCACCCATTGCCAAAGCCAGGGTCATATGATAATCATAGACAATTCCCCCATCGGAACAGATGGGAATATAGATCCCGGTCTCTTCAAAGTACTCGTCCCGAGCCTTTGCTACTTCAATAACTGCAGTAGCTTGTCCACGACCAATTCCTTTTTGTTCCCTGGTTATACAGATGGATCCGCCCCCGATACCGACTTTTACGAAGTCTGCTCCGGCTTTAGCTAGGTAGAGGAAACCGTCCCGATCGACAACATTACCGGCACCAACTTTAACGCTCTCACCGTAGTGTTCACGAATCCAGTCAATAGTTATTTTCTGCCATTCTGTAAAACCTTCTGAAGAGTCAATGCATAAGACATCCGCACCGGCATTGACTAAGGCGGGGACACGCTCGGCATAATCCCGGGTATTAATACCTGCTCCCACCACATAACGCTTGGAACTATCTAAAAGTTCATTTTCATTCTCTTTATTGGAATCATAATCCTTACGGAAGACCATCGCCTTTAGCCGTTGCTCCTTGTCAATTAAAGGCAAAGCATTCAATTTATGATCCCAAATAATATCATTAGCTTCTTTGAGGGTTGTTTTTTCATCGGCACAGATCAGATCTTCAAATTTAGTCATAAATTCATGAACTTGGATATCCGTGGACATCCGGCTAACTCGATAATCGCGACTGGTAACAATACCCAATAATTTCCCATTTGCAGTACCATCATCGGTAACGGCTACTGTGGAATGTCCTGTCTTTTCTTTGAGAGCTAACACATCTGCTAAAGTATCCTCAGGCTTCACATTGGAATCACTGATGACAAAACCGGCTTTATGGTTTTTAACTCTTGATACCATTTGCGCCTGATTGGCCACTGTCTGAGAACCATAGATAAAGGAGATGCCACCCTCTTTGGCCAAAGCAATCCCCATACGGTCATCTGATACGGACTGCATGATAGCCGAGACCAATGGAATATTCATCATTATTGAAGACTCTTCACCCTTTTTATACTTGACCAGAGGTGTTCTTAGACTAACATTTGTAGCTACACATTCGGTAGAAGAATATCCGGGGACTAAAAGGTATTCCCCAAAAGTCCGTGAAGGTTCATTAAAATAAACGGCCATTTTATTATCACTCCTGCATCGTTAAAATTTTATCTTTTATAATATCATTAATTGCTATAAAAAAACAAGCCGTTCTTATATTTTTCATCCCTTGCCCTGCTGCAATAACCTTACTAATGTCTCATCAAAATGCTGGTCCTCATCCCGGGTTCGCTTGCCGGGTCCCTTAGTCCGCCCGCCTGCCCGGCGGTATTTGGCTTTCAGCTCCCGCTCCTCCAACAGATTCGGCATTTGCCCAGGCTGGTACTCCTTGCCGGCCGGGCCCAGGGCCTTAGCACCTTTGCCCAGAACCATGGCAGCCAGGCCAATATCCTGGGTGATGATAAGATCTCCTGCCTCACTTAAATTCACTACTTTAATATCTGCCTCCTGGGGACCATTCCCTACCACAATATGATGATCGGAACTAATTTCATGGTTAAAACTAGCCACAGTCCATACAGGCACACGGAATTCACGACCACGCTTTAAACATATTTGCAAAACAGCTTTCGGACAAGCATCGGCATCAATTAAGATTTTCATGGTTTAAGAATTCCTCTATCAATAGAGGTCAGGATTAGCCTTTCAATATACTCATAAATTTGGGGGACCCTCTCTTTAGCAATATTCGCCCGTTTTAAGACCTTCTCGCTGGTAATACCCGGTCTTTGCCAAGTGTGTCCATCCGTATTGTAATTGAGCAATAAAGGCTGGAATCGGTCCAAAGTTGCCGCAAAAGCCGCTTCTTCGGTCTCCATCTCTTCAAATTCCCGCCAAAGATCCATTATCATCTTACCTTGATCCTCGGGGAGAATACTGAATAAGCGGTCCGCTGCCATCCGTTCTCTTTCATCTTTGTCCTCATACCCTTTTTCATCGTAGCAATAGGTATCTCCTGCATAAATCTCTACTAAATCGTGGATCAGCACCATTTTGATTACTTTTAAAATATCAATATTTTGGTCCTCGGCATATTCGGAAAAAAGCATAGCCATCACTGCTAAATGCCAGGAATGTTCCGCATCATTCTCATTACGCCTACTGCTAATGGTAATACTTTGCCGGGTTATATTTTTCAGTTCATCTATAGTCACTATAAACTGAATCTGCTTCTCCATTCTTTCACTTATCATTTGGGACCTCTCCTTTGTTATCTAAAAGATCCTTCCGTCATTCTTCCTTCAGGATGACACCGGAATTAAGATCAATTACTTATATTGAATAGGATCTTTAATACCTGCTTCGGCAAAGCCTTTAAGCCTCAGAGTACAGCTATCACAGGTTCCGCAAGCCTTTTCTCCCCCACGGTAGCAACTGGTGGTTAAATGTAAAGGTGCGCCGTTATGGACAGCCAGACTAATAGTCTCTGCCTTGGAAAGATGAAGCAAAGGAGCCTTAATCCTGATTGTTTGACCGTTTGCTCCGGCTTTGGTTCCCACTTGGGCGACCTTTTGAAAGGCTTCTAAAAATTCCGGCCGACAATCTGGATAGCCGCTATAATCTATTGAACTGATGCCGATAAATATTGCCTCTGCACCCACGACCTCAGCATAACCCAAAGCATAACTTAAAAATAAAATATTCCGAGCCGGCACATAAGTAATCGGGATCTCACCATTTTCTACGTAATCGGGAACTTGCAGTGATGAGTCCGTTAAAGCACTTCCACCCACATTATCAAGCTTGATGAGCCGGTGCGCTTTGACCTGATAATAGCGGGCAACAGCTTTAGCCGCCGCTAACTCTCGTTGATGCCTTTGTCCGTAATCGAAGGACAGAGGAAATAAATCATAACCCTCCTGAGCTGCCACACTCATACAGGTGGTACTGTCCAATCCTCCTGATAGCAATACAACTGCTTTTTTCATCAGCGAACTCCTTCAGTTGATTTTCGTTTAAGTAGTCTTAAGACTATCCTTAAATTTAGTTCGATCCTTGCGGAAAAGAATCAAAGACCAAATATAGCCCCCGAAGACTTTGGCAAAAAACTGGCCAAATACCGCATAGGGGATAAAGGTGCCAAAAGCTAAAGTAGGGAAAGCAATCGAGTCTACAGCAGCTGAGGCAATATTTGAACCGTTAACCTTAAGAAAACGCGGATACTTCTTCAATGCTTGGTAAACCAAGGTATCGGTTATGCCTGTGAGTAAAAAGGCAATAAAGGAAGCGGTAGCAATCGTCCCGGCGTTACGGTTAATAAACCAAGACAAAAGGGCCCCTGTCCCTACGAGCAATAACATCTTCGGCCAAAGATGCTTACGTCCCCACTTTTCGTGGAGGGAATCCCGTGCTACTAAATCAAAGGCAATCAGCAAAAAGGCATTAATCGGTGTTGAGATCGGCCCAAAGTAAGTTACGGATAAATTGGCAGCTACATTCGCTGCCAAATAAGCCAGAACAATTAACATTATTTTTACTCCTCTTTTTTCTATCAAAATATTATAACTCTATGACTAATCCTGAGCAAGGCTTGATTTTCAATAAATGCTCATTTATCAAAGAGTCCACCTTTTTTATAACTCTTTATTCCTCCGCGAGCCTGGCCAATCTTTGCTGCCGCTTTAGTCGGTCCACCTTGTTGAGCACTCTTTTGCTTCTTCTCCTCGATAATCTTCTTCATTAACTCGATGCTATTCTTGTCCATAAAATCCTCCAAAATTTTTATCGATGGCTTAACTTTAAGGTTAATGCAACTTATTCTGAGCTATTTGTTCAGCTAATTCACTAAGATAAGTCCAGCGTTCCAGGGCTTCTTCGAGTCTTCTCTCCAGGTCTTCCTTAGTTTTGATCAGTTCATTGAGTTTACCGTAATTGCTGCCCGCATTAATCATATCCTGATTAACTTCCTCCAATTGACTCTCTATGCCCGCAATCACGTCCTCAATCTGCTCATATTCACGCTGTTCTTTGTAACTCATTTTGAGGGGTCTTTCCTTGGCCTTGCTCGGCTGAGCGGAATCGCTTATACCTTCCTTTGCCAATGATTGCTTTAACTTTCTATCCCGCGACTCCTGGGAATCAAGGTTTTCCGAGACAAACCCCTCCATCTGTTCTCGATACTCCGTATAGTTGCCAATGGTGGAGCGAATCCTTCCCTCCCCTTCGAAAGCAAGAATCTGCTCAGCGACCCGATCCAAGAAATAACGATCATGGGAAACGGCGATAACTACACCGGGGAAATCCTCAAGATATTCTTCGAGGATGCTTAAAGTTTGGATGTCTAAATCATTGGTAGGCTCATCTAAAAGCAGCACATTGGGGGAATTCATCAATATCTGGAGAAGATAAAGTCTCCTTTTTTCCCCTCCGGAAAGCTTCTCAACGGGGGTCCATTGTTGAGCAGGGGTAAACAGGAATCGCTCCAGCATCTGGGAAGCTGTAATTACCCCCCCATCCGGAGTTGGTATTACCTCCGCCACGGATTTAATCACATCAATGACTTTAGCTTGAGGTTCGAATTCTTTACACTCCTGAGTAAAATAACCAATTTTGACAGTAGGCCCCCATTCGATCTGCCCTTGATCCGCCGGGATTCGTCCCGCCAGGATATTCAACAGGGTGGATTTACCGCTGCCATTGGGACCAACGATCCCAATTCGCTCATACTTGGCAAGAATAATGCTAAAGTCTTCAATGACTACCCCGCGACCGGGGTATGCTTTACGCAGATGGGAACACTCGATAACCTTTTTTCCTAAGCGAGTTGCTCCTGCGGTGACTTTTACCTTACCCGCCTTTTCCTCCGGTTTATCCGCTTGAAGTTGTTCAAACCGTTCAATTCGTGCCTTTTGTTTTGTGGTACGGGCTTGGGCTCCCCGGCGTATCCAAGCCAGTTCGTTGCGCAAACGATTTTGACGTTTGCGTTCAGTAGCCTCTTCCTGTTCCTCCCGCTCCGCTTTCAATTCTAAATAACGGCTATAATTACCGGGGTATGAATAAAGTTTTCCCCGATCCAGTTCAAAAATTCGATTTACCACGCGATCCAGAAAATAACGATCGTGGGTAACCATCAAAAGAGCACCTTTGCGTTTATGCAAATATAGCTCCAGCCAATCCACCATCTCATTATCGATATGATTGGTGGGTTCATCGAGGATAAGTAAATTCGCGGGCTGAATCAGAGCGCAGGCCAGAGCTACTCGTTTGCGTTGTCCTCCGGATAAAATTCCTACAGGAGTATCAAACTGGCTTATCCCCAGCCTAGTAAGAACGGCCTTGGCCTCACTTTCGATTTGCCAGGCGTTGAGACTATCCATCTTTTGGCTCAATTTAAGAAGATTATTCTGAAGATCGGGATCATCGGAAGCTTGATTCAATCGCTCCAAAGCAGTTTCGTACTCCCTGAGAAGCTGCATGAGGGGAGAACTTCCCCTAAATACCTGTTGCAATACGGTAGCATCATCATCAAAATCCGGTTCCTGAGGAAGATACTCCAGCTGTAGGTCGTTATTGGTTATGATCTGTCCCTCGTCAGGTTCTTCCTTCTTAGCCAAAATCCTTAGCAAAGTGGACTTACCTGTTCCATTCACACCAATTATGCCGATTTTTTGACCTTCCTCAATGCCCATAGAAATATCTTTAAAAAGAACTTTAACCCCGTAATTCTTAGTTAGGGATTCCGCAGTCAAAAGATTCATCTTATTTATCCCCTTATATTAAAATTCCCCACCTTAGGAAGAACCCCTTGAGTATACCATTTCATATAGTTTCAATAAACCTCATTTTCTCACATAATTCATTATAATGGAAACACCCTTTTCAATCTAAATTATTAAGCCAAAAAAGGAAGGCCATTTTACCGGTCTTCCTTCTTTGATTTAATTTGGTATTCCTTAACTTAATCAGGTTTATCCCTGAGTATTGATCAGGTGCAGCATCTTTATTCCCATTTCTAATTCCAGACGATTTTTGCTGTCTTCCAGGTCTAGCTGGGCTACTTCTTTGATACGCTCCAAACGATAGAGTATGGTTTTATAGTGAATAAACAATTCCTTGGCTGCCTTACTGGCATTTCCATTACATTCCAGGAATACCTCCAATGTTTTTAGCAGATCGGCCTCATTATCTTTGTCGTATTCGAGAATTTTGGTCAAAGACTTTGGAATGAACTCCTCCAAGGAGTTTCTTTCGGCAAATTTGCAAAGAATGCGAAAAACACCTAGCTCAGAAAATGCTACCACGGAGCTTCCATTGTGGATCATTCCCCCGTAACTTAAAGCATCTAAAGCTTCCTTATAACTACGAGGAATCTCCTCGGCACCGTTAGCTAAATCCCCGATTCCTACTTCAATAACGATCTTTTTCAGTCTCTTCTTGACTTGCCCCCGAGCTTCTTTGGCAATCTTCTTAGCTCTCTCTAATGAATTACCCTGAGTATCGGTCAATGGCAAAAGAAGAACAATCTTATCTACTTTATTGCCAAGAATGAAGTCCCGACTAAAGGTTTTTATCGTACCGGAGATGATTGAGGTAATTTCCGATTTAATGCTTTGCAGAGCCATCTTTTGTTGGGAACGTTGCTCGACATGATAAGCATCCAAATTCCTTAAGTCAAAAAGAATGACATAATAAGGCCGATTCAAATCCCATTCCATTAAGGCGAGCCTCTCTTGGGCATTTGTCGAAGCTAATTCGCCCGAAAGGATATGCTCAATTAAATCATTCCTAAACTTATACTCAACTTCTTTCACCGCAAATCTTTTTACCATATCCAAAGTCGTCACAGTGGCGGCTTGTTCAATGCTAATAAAATCCATATCTCCAATAGGTTTATTTAACTCCGCGATAGTTAGATAACCCTTCATTTGGGTAAAGGCCTGGATCGGAACTACCACTTGGGATATACATTGATCTCCAAGGTCGGGATAGCATACGGATTGACGGTAATAGGAAAACTTATCATTAAGATTTTCCCTTAAGGCAAATTCCTCAGGCTCTACAAACCGATCTAACAGGGGATTCGTACTCTTGATGCATTTAAAGTTCTTATCATAGACTGCTACCGGGTTTCCTACCAGTTCTTCCAGGGTATTAATAATCGCTTCCAAGCCTTCACATTGCAAAGCCAAAGTAGTAAACCGTTCTTGAACATCCTTATAGTATTTTAACTTTACCACTTGGGAGTTAAAGAGCTGCTCCATGACCGGATACATAACATCAATAAAGCGAACATTCCCGTCCAGTTCAATGACCGGCAAGCCATATTCATTACCTGCCTCAATGATCTCCGTGGGAATATCATTGACAAAGCGCCGGACTTTAACGGCCAAAGCTGAGACTTTTTTTTCTGCCATATTACGAATAAACTCCCGATAATCCATCCCTTCCCCAGGTCCGGAATACAAGCTGGTTAGAAGAAGTTCCCCACCCGCCAACCAATTGACAATATCCGGAGCTTCAATGATGGTAACACCTTTGACCACATTATCAAGCTTTTGGTAGCCGGCAACTACTTGGGAAGTTTTTAAAGGGCCCACCCGTAAAAGATCTTTAACGGTAATCTCCAATGTTACCACCTCTTCGCTCTAATCTCCAACCTTTGCCATTGGAGCGCCTTATAATTTTATATCGCGATTGCAATCCTTGGTATAGATATAGGTAAAAGGCGTACGTCCTACACCGTAGCAGGCCTGGGGAACATATGGCCCGAACCAAATAAAGTCTTCCTTCTTGACCGGAATCCATTGATCGTCAATAAGATAAACTCCCTCACCTTCTAACAGGTAGAGCCCATGTTCCTGGACATGAGTTTCGATAAAGGGATGGCACCCCCCCGGTAAAAAACTCAGGGTATGGAAGTTAACATCAAAGCCTAAATCCGTGGGGAGTAAATCCTTGATGCGGACATTCTCCATGCCATCATAAGGAGCATCCGGCATATCGTTGAGACGTCCTACCACAATTCGTGCTTCAAAGCCTTCGATGGGGCGATAACGTTGTTTGTAAAGAAGCAACCGCCAAGGTGCATCGGAATCATTCTTTAGCTCCATCCCCAAAGAAGCGGGAGCAAACACATAACCACTTTCGTCAATGCTGTGTTCTTTCCCTTCAACGGAGACTTTTCCTTGACCACTCAAGCAATAAATGAAAGTCTCAATTCCCTCTTCCTTAAAAGGTTTGACCGTGCCACCTCCCGGCAATACTTCTACAGTATACATAGCAAATTGGGGGCCATAATGAGGTGAAGCAATAATACTAACATTGCATTGCTGAAGATTAGGAAGAACGTTCTTTACCCGCCCTTCAGGAGGAATCAAGGCGTACCTCCCATGTTTAACAATAGCCCGTGTTGATAACAGATCCTTCGGATAACCCATATCTTATTCCCCTTTCATTATTTGTATCTATAGAGAAATTAAACAATTAGCACTATATTCTTAATGTTCGTGATTCCTTAGTTTTCCCCTTTATCCTTATTGGATAAATCTAAACCTACTAATTCGTATTGCTTTACCCTCTTTTTCTAAGAGCTGTCGTAGAACTTTGGGAAATCAAAACTCATTCTTTAGCAAAATAAGATAAAGGAAGTTAGAAAAATAAACCGAATAGGTTGGTAAACCCGAAAACATTATTCCCTGGAGAACCCTAATTATCCAAAAAGGAGATGACCTAATAATGAGTCGTATACTTAAAGTCCAGACCTTAACTAAGGAAGCCTTCAGCCCTTTCGGCTATTTATTGTGCCCTAACCCGGGAATTGCTCCCTTCAAAAACACCCCGCCTATTTTTACCGATCGGATGCCCTTTGAAGTGGACGATGGAGAATCGGAGTTTGTCTATGCCTTATTGGAGCGAAAAGAATTCAAGTTCTCCAGTCTTGAACGCCATATTAAAGTAACCCAGGGGTTTTTTATGATGACCGGTGGCCCAGCAATTATTACCGTTGCTCCTGCCACGAATCCCCATGATCCGGAATCTTTACCATCCTTAGACTCTGTGCGTGCTTTTCTCTGGGAACGGGATATGTGTTTCGTTCTTCATCGGGGTGTTTGGCATGGCACCATTCTTCCCCTTGAACCAAAATTCGCCTATATCTTGGCAACCCGCAAGCAGACTTCCGACGAATCCATTGCCCCACTTTATGACGGTGATGTACAAATCCGGGAGTTAGGCGAGACCTTTGAACTAAAACTGTAGACAATTAAAGAAAACCCGGCTTCGCCGAGCTTTAGCGAAAGCGAGGCCGCTGGTTGCCCTTATGCGCCCGCAGACTTATACTTTCTGATAAGCCAAGAAAGATCCTTCAGTCGTTCCTCCTTCAGGATGACATAACAATACTACCTCAGGATGACATAACAATACTACCTCAGGATGACATAACAATACTACCTCAGGATGACACAACAATACGGCTTCA
>NZ_CEVWNY010000099.1:0-11782 GCF_982384815.1 Desulfitobacterium sp.
CGAACGGGTGTCAAGATTGCCGGTGGGTTCATCCGCCATAATAATGGCCGGATTGTTCACCAAAGCCCGGGCAATGGCTACCCGTTGTCTCTGTCCTCCGGATATTTCAGTGGGACGATGCGCCGCCCATTTGGCCAGACCGACTTTTGCCAGCGCTTCGAAAGCCTTGTCTTTTCTTTCCTTTTCCCCAATTCCGGCATAAATCATCGGCAGCTCAACATTACGCAAGCAGGATATTCTCGGTAAGAGATTAAACGTCTGAAAGACAAACCCAATTTTAAGGTTGCGGACCCTAGCCAAGTCATTCTCCTCCATATGGGAAACATCAAGTCCATCCAAGACATATTGCCCTTCGGTGGGCGTGTCCAGGCAGCCTAAAATATTCATTAATGTGGATTTTCCCGAACCCGAAGGACCCATAATCGCAACAAAACTGCCGGCCGCTACATGGAATGTAACCCCTTTCAAGGCCGTAACGGCAATTTTCTCAGTATGGTAAACCTTGACTAAGTTAGTTGCTTTGAGCATTAACGATCACCTGCACTCCGTCCTTGATTGGCTCATTGGGGTTCAGGATGACCTTTTCTGCCACTTCGAGACCGGAGACAATCTCCATGAACAGTTCATTGCTCAAGCCTGTCTGCACTTCTCTTTCCGCAACTATTCCATCCTGCCCGACGACATAGACCAGTTTCCGCCCATCGTCCTCAACCACTGCTTCCAAAGGAACCAGCAAAGCTTGCTCTTTTTGATGCAGTATAAATTTAAGGTTAACATTAAAACCGGGCTTTAAGGGACTTTCTCCTTCAGCAGCGGGGACACTTATTTTAATTTTTACCTGGGTTTGTTCACCTTGAGCCGTTGACACCACCCCGGCTGTAGGAGCAATGGCTTCAATGCTGCCCATCAAGGGCTCGCTAAGCAAGCCGCTATTGGTGATTTCCACCCTATCCCCTACTGCAAGCTGGGCGGCATCCACCTCATTAATACCTGTTTCGATGAGAAGATCAGCCGGATTACCGATTTGAGTCAGCAGGGTTCCGGCTTCAACTTCCTGACCTTTTTTGACCGCTAAATTCAAGACCATCCCATCATCAGGGCTATGTATAGTCGCTTTCTGCAATTTCTCCTGAGCTTTCCGATAGAGCATTTCGGCTTGCTCCAGCTGGGCTTTGAACAGAGGTAAATTAGCCTCTTGTTCTACCACTAATTTTTCCTGGGCCTCATTTACCTTTTGCTCGGCCTGCTCTAATTCCTTAAGACTGGCCGCGCCGCTTTCCATGAGAATCTTCGTATTGTCATAATCCTTTTGGGCCAAATCATAGACTTGTTGAAGCAGTCTGATATTCGATTCACTATTGACTATTTTGGCCCGGAGCTCCTTGCATTCCAGCCCTTTTTGAGATGCTTCCACACTCAGGCTGCCGGTATCCATCACCAAAATAATCTGGCCTTTACTAACCTTATCCCCAAGCTTGACCAGGACATCCTGAACCTTAGTTTTGCTTTCGGCCTTTAATTCAGCCAGATCTTTGACTTCCAATTTGCCGCTGGCGAAAACATTCTGTTCGAAGCTTTTTTGAACAACCTCGGCGGTAGTAACCGGAATCAAGCCGGATTGCCGGTTCAAAACCAGCCAGGCAATCAGCAGCCCGCCCAGCAAAATTAACACTGCTATTATTTTCTTGGAGTGTTTCCGAAAAAACGAGCGGGAATGAACATTGTTTGGAACACCGGTATCTGGTAGCATAGTCTCCTCCTAAAAATATAATTCGTTGTCAATGTCCTTATTATAACAAGATTTTTTAAACAATTTATTAAAAAACTATTAATCTTTTCCATTTTAATTTTAGGTGCTATAGGTTTTTCCCTTATATTTCAATGTATCATTGTACTAAGTCCCTAATACAATGATACATGATTTGCTCTCGAAGTCAAGAGGCATTATTTTAATCTTTATGCCAAACAAAAAAGCCGTGACTTGAACGGAAAACAAATCATGGCATATAATCTTGTATATCTAATTAGCTTACAGACCTTACGGCTACTCCGCCGCCTTAAAGTTATAGACCGGCTTAATCTGGTCAATTATATCCACGGTTTCATGAATCTTGTTAACGATTTGAACATCAGGCATAATCCGGATTTTGCTATTCTTGACGAACTCTGGTTACAGAGGGTTTTGATTTTCCTTTCTCCTTCATTAATCCGATTACTTACAGAAAAGTCCCGCTAATTTCATATCCTTGGTAAGGGAAATTGTATAAAGCATACTTTTTTTCTCATACTGCGCTTTAGCTATAACTATCGCGTATTCTATCCCGTTGTCGCCCTTATGTCCTGCCACATCTATTTTGGAGATCTCCTTAAAAGCCCCGGCCTTGGCAAGCGCTTTATAAACCGGTAACATAGCTTCGTCGGTTAAACCTTCTTTGATCTCTTCCGTACCCATATCCCGTAAGGCTTGATTATCTTGGGCATTGACCAAGTCGATGACGGCTTTTCCCATTGCCTCAACCTTCCCTTGATCAAAATCACCGGATAGAGGTTGTTGTTGTTTACTGCCGCAAGCTGTCAGCAATACGGCACATAAGACCAAGACCAGGATTACAAAGCCTGGTTTTTTTATTAACTTAATATTAATCATTGCATACTCCTTTAAGGTAATACTTCTATCTGCACCATTACCTATTCTCAAAACTTATTCGACCACAAGAATCCGTTCAATCTCCGCAACATACATGGTGTGATAATCCTTGAGGGGATAGTTTTTTTCATCCAGTCCATCTACAACAAAGCACTCGGGCTTTAGCTCTTGCGCATAGAGTTTCTTACAGAAGAGCGTAATATTTGCTTCCTGAAAATAGGGGGTTCCATCTTCAGCCTTAACAACAGTTAGTCCTGATTCTTTAATCTTATCAACATCCCTACCGGATACCCTACCTAAGTAGCCCATCTGTTTCTTATAGGATACATCGAAAAAGGAAAGAGATAAAGTTTCCGAGTCATCAACAAACTCTTTGGTATAACGGGTAGGGCGGATGAAAATATAGGCAACATTCTTATTCCACAGTATACCAAAGCCACCCCAGGAAGCTGTCATAGTGTTCACTTTTTCGCCTTTCCCTGCGGTAATTAGCATCCACTCTTTGTCTAAGAGCTTAAAGGGACTATGGACAAATTGTTCCGGGGTGATTTCCTTAAAACCAGGCATTTCACTGATTCTCCTTTTAAAATATTTTTGTATATGCACTTATTATACTTCATTGATAGAATTAAGTGCATACTTCGATGAGTCTATCGTAGGATCTCCATACACCTCACTAAGAATTTCTCTATGGTATGCTCTTCTTCCTGCTTTTTTTCTTGGGTCAATTCTCCTCTTCCCAAGCGATCGCAAAACCCCAACAGAGCAATTTCCTCAATCGAAACTTCGGCGGCCATTTTTTTGACATTGGCAAAAGGCAGCCCTTTGACCACGAAAAGAATCTGCATATGCCACCTAACCATCTTGGCGACTTGGTTAATGAAGGCCTCGTCTTTGGTTAACTCCCTGAGAAATTTAACAGCCAGCTTCTCCCCTTCGGCATCATGGTCATAAGAAGTAATGCGCCCCTTACGGATACGAGTCGTGGGAGCTTTGCCTAAATCATGAAGCAAGGCTGCCCACATCAGTACTTGAGGATTTTTACTGATGTGCTTTCGCTCAGCCGCATTATCGAGGACCAGTAAGGTATGGTTCCAGACACTACCTTCGGGATGATGCACCGGATTTTGGGGTGTGTTTTTCAGCTCACCGAGAAGGGTAAAAGGATACTCATTCTCAAATATTCCTGTCTTGCTTAATTCTATTATGTAATCTGAAGGTTTATTATCATCCATGAGATGATCATTGATTTCTTGAAAACTTGGCATAGCGAATTCTCCTCTATTTTATGGTATAGGTTTTAGTTTACCCTAGGTATACCTAATTATAGAAAAAGATTAGATATCTAAAAAAGCCTTCCGGTAATGACGGGTTTATCCCCTCAATCGGAAGGCTTTTTTCCTGATGATTGTTAGAACTTTAAATGCTGGGTAATCGTAAATTTGTCTACGAACCCTTCTGCATTTAAAGTAATCATTCCCTGCCCACTTTGCAACTGAGATGTGCCGTCTTTCAACTTTTTCTCAACATTAATAGTATAGTAGTACTGTGTTTCATTTTTCTTATCTTGCTCTAAAGAAATATCTTTTACATAAAATTGACATCCCTCATCAAAGGCTAGTTGCTCGTATTTCGTTATATATCTATTTTTAAACAATACTTGTAAAGCAGACTCGGTACAAAATTGCCTATATTTTTCGATATAAGTTTTGAAAATCTCAGCCTCGTCTGCTGGGTCCATTGTCAATAATTCAGCATCGCTCTCTATTGGTTTATCTTGGAAATATCGTTCTACCTTCCCCATCAATTCCTGATACTCTGCCGTACTTTCAACCTGATACAATTCCTGAAGGAAACCTTTAATATTTTTTTCACCAATCGATCTATTACTTTGGCACCCGGATATGATTAAAACCATTAAAAGAAAAGACACGATAAATACTTTTTTCGTCATCCATAGTCCCCTCCTTCATAACAGGATACTATTGAACTGCCAATTCCATGCCCCGCAGATACTTACTCCGCTCTTCCGGCTTTAATTGATAATTAGCGGAGAGATACTCTCCTAACTGAATCACTTTCTCCACCTGACCGCTTTTAAGCTCCAGTTCAAGCTCGCAGATAGGCTCCCTTTTTTCTCCCGCTTCGATCTCCCCGAGATCTAGAGCTAGCTCGATGATACTCCCATCTTCATAGAATAGATCAAGGGCTGTTCGCTGAAAACGGGTGATGAAAATCGGCATTAGTTCTTCCTTACCTAACGTTCCGGCCAGTGTTTGGCCAATGGGTAAATCGGTAAAGGGCTCAAGAGTTGGTGTGTTGTCAGTAAGCTTGTGGTTCCATTCGCTCCGTAAGGATAGACCATTTTGGGAAGAGCCAAACCCTTTGATGGTAGCTGTATACTCACCAGCTGAATTCCGAATTCTATAGCATACCTGCTCCTTAAGTAAATGACGATCAAGGGTATCGTAATAGATTGTCTCATATGCTTTAGGGCGTGGCTTGGAATCCCGACTCAGCCTAATAATTGTAGGATCTTTTAATATCCTATTCACGAGCAGAGGGTCCTGGAGCTTGAGCTTTAGTTCAATTTCCTGAAATTCTTTAAATTCCTGAGATGCTATCTTATGGTTTTCCAAGGAACCAATGCACATTAAAGTTTCACCCTTTTCCTAATCTACCTTATTAAAATAATTCTACCATTACCAGCTTCAGAAGTCCATTTGCAGAATTATCTGCATAGTTTGAAGGTATTTCTCTTCCTTATGACTAATTAATAATAACTCGCTATATAATGAAAAAGAAATCTCTTAAGGAGGAAATTGATTATGAAATGTGAACGCTGCGGGGATCACATCCCTGAAGGTGAAAGTTTTAACCACCGGGGAAAGATCCTTTGTGAAGATTGCTATATTGGTGCTCTACAGCCTCCAAAATCCTGTGATGTAGCCGCCGTCCATTCCGCTAAAACTCACCGTCAGCTTTCCGGTGAAAGCGGCACAGAAGGACTCACGAAGCTCCAGCAGACAATGTATAATCATATTAAGACTACAGGAAAACTCACCCGCCCTGAACTTATGGACCTCTTGAACTTAAAAGATTGGGAACTCGATAAACAAATTGCTATCCTCAGACATTGCGAACTAGTTAAAGCCCGTAAAATAGGAGAGCAGATTTACATTGTCCCCTTTGATCTGGAATAGAATCTAATTTATAATATATCATAAGGTTTGGAAATCCTTACTATTTATACCGGCAATAGAAGGAGAATGGATATGATACATATTGTAACAGATAGTTGCGTCGATCTTCCCGAGTACTTGCTTCAAAAAAATAATATCCACGTGGTGCCTTTGACTATTCGTGTCAATGGTAAAGAATTTACTGAAGGCGTAAACATTACACCACAGGAATTCTACAAGGAAATGGCACTGTCCTCAGATTTGCCGCAGACTTCACAGCCTACGCCGGCACAATTTGCAAAAATTTTTAAGGAGTTTTCCCAAGCGGGTCACACCTTATGTTTAACGATTTCGTCCAAACTCAGCGGTTCTTTTAACTCAGCTAATTTAGGCAAAGAGCTTTCCAGTAATGCCGATGTCACAGTCTTTGATAGCATGGCTGCGTCGGTGGGTCAAGGGCTACAGGTCATGAAGGCAGCTGAATTAGTCCAAAAGGGACTTTCATTAGAAGCTATTCTCCAACAATTAAATAAAATGCGAGAGGAAATGAAATTTCTCATCCTTTTAGATACATTAGAAAACCTGGTCAAGGGCGGACGCCTAAGTCACTTCCAAGGTTCTTTAGCGAAACTTTTGCATATTAAGGTTATTCTCCATAATATCGATGGAGTTCCGGAAATTCTGGAAAAAATCCGCGGCCATCACAAATCCCTGGAACGACTGATTGAGCTTGTGGGAAAAAAGCGGCAAGACTTCTCCGATCAAGTCATTGGCATTACCCATGTCAATAACCTGGAAGACGCCCAATTCCTTGCCGAAAAGCTTAAGGAATGCTATCATCCCAAAGATGTGATCATAAATGAAATGGGAGCCACTATTTCAACCTATGCCGGAAAATTAGGCATCATTGTGGCTTACTAAACAAGAATAATCCAACTATTAAGGGGCACTGCATCAATGAATTGGTATTTACTATTCACTGAGCTAGCCCCTCTTTGTTTTTATGCTTTCTCTCGACTCTCGGCCGGCAAAATGATCAGAAGTAAGGTGCTTATAATAGCCATAAACACAATACATCCGAAGACATAATGAAGGGACGATGTTAAGCCTTCTTTAACAATCATCACGATATTAGTTGGAATGCCTGTCATCCCTTTGGGGTCGAGAATTTGGTTGACAAGGTCGATACTGACAGGAATATTAAGATCTGCTGCTCTTTGCTTTAAAAAATCCAAAAGCCGACCATTTAATATGCCTGCAAGCAGCCCTGCTCCCAAGGTATTCCCCAAAATGCCCATAAACATATTGGTGGCAGTTGCCACACCCCGCTTCTCCCAGGGGACACTGTTCTGGATGGCTACGATGAATACAGTCCGCGTAAAGCCCATTCCGATACCGATGATGAAAGATCCCGCTGCTACCCAAAGCCATCCCATAGATGGCTGAATAAATAGATAGAGAATCGACCCCGCCAATAAAAATATTCCACCACTGATTGCTGTTGTCTTAAAACCAATCTTGAGCATGGAGAAACCGGCTAAAGTGGCTGCAAAGGTCCAACCAATAGACATTACCGTTAAAGCAAAACCGGCAATTAATGGGGGCTGCCCCTGTACACCCTGAACAAAAGTAGGAACAAAGGTCGTAACTCCCATCATTGCGATCCCTGTGGTCAAAGTCGCCAGATTGGAGAGAGCAATAACTCGGTCATGCCATAAGTCGAGCGGCATAACCGGTTCTTTTGCCCTTCGTTCCTGAAGGATAAAAAGAATAAGAACCAGGAAGGTGAAAGCTAGGAGTCCCCCCACTTGCCACGAAAGCCAAGGCCAAGCTACCCCGCCTTCGATAAGGATCAGCATTAAGGCACTAACCCCAAGAAAGATCAGCGCCGATCCCACAAAATCAATTTCATGGTTTTGCTTCGTCACAGATTCATGGAAAAACAGAGCGATACCAATGATAGACAATATTCCTATGGGTATATTTACCCAAAAAACCCAAGCCCAATGGATGTATTGGACAAAAACTGCTCCCAAAGCAGGGCCGATAACTGATGCTACTCCCCAAACACTGGATATGTATCCCTGGACTTTAGCCCGTTCAGTGGCTGAATAAATATCCCCCACAATAGTAGCCGCAATAGGCTGCACTGCACCGGCACCCACACCTTGAATCAAGCGAAAGATAATGAGGTTGTTCATAGTCGTAGCTATACCGCATAAAACAGAGCCGATCAGAAAGATTATGACGCCAATAAAGAAAACCGGCTTCCTCCCGTATAAGTCGGCTAATTTGCCGTAGATGGGTATGGTTACAGCCTGTGTCAAAAGGAAAGCAGAAAAAACCCAGCTAAAACTCTTAAATCCGCCCAGATCAGCCACTATGCTGGGCATAGCCGTTGCAACAATCGTTCCTTCAATGGCCGACATAAAGGTTGCTAACATAACGCAGGCCAAAACGAGACTTCTATTATTTTTTTGAGCAGCTTCCTCACCTATCACCTACGTAAATTTTACTCATCAAAATTTTACGATATCCTTTTGGGTGATAAATGTCAAGAAAACTGAGCAGGGCATTTAGAACTAAATTCCTTGCTCAGTTTGAATTTAGGGTTATTTTTAGGCCTCCTGGGAAAAATCAGTGACACGTATAACAGGTAAGTTCACCAGTATGGTGGCAGCTTAAGCATTGGGCTTTGTTATCGAACTCCATATGCATCTTATGACATTTATAACATTCTACATTATCCTCATGGTTATCATTGGGACGAACATGGGGGTTGACATAGCTACCATCTTTTTTCTGTAATACCTTGCTGTCCGCTGTCCGGGCAGCCAATTCTTGATAAGACCCATGACACTCAAAGCACTTTTCCTTAGGTATTCTTACGTTTATTGCACCGGGGACTGCAGCCGGGTCTTTATGGACTTCTTGAAGTGTCTCCAAATCATGGCAGTCCACACACTTTTGACCCGCTTGGGCATGCGCAGAGATAGTGAGTGTGCCATTCTTCATGGACTCCACACTAGTAGTATGGCATGCTGCACAGTCCATATCCGGTGTCCACCAATCTTCAGATGGTGTTACCGGCGGAGTGACTTCACTTGCTGCCGGTAGCACAGTTACTTCTGCTGAATCTGCGGTCTTTGGGGATGAGGTCGTTTCAGAAGTGCCTGAGCATCCGACAATAACTCCAACCATTACCAGCGAAACTAAAATTAAGACTAGTCTTAGTACATTCTGTTTTTTCAGTTTAACCACTCCTTGAATGCAAGTTTTATTCTACAAAATAGGAGAATACTCTAGCTCAGCTTTAATGTTAGCTTCCTGGGTAATTTCCAGAGCTATCTGAAAGGATAAGTAATCACTTTTAGTAACATACAATTCTTGCTTGCCGCCAGGCACTTTAAGTTTAGCAATTCCATGCTCATCCGTAGTGGCTTTGTATAATCCTAACATGACATATGCATCTTCAAGAGGCATATTGACGGATTTGTTAGAGACTTCAATTGTGATATTGTATTCCGGTGCCTTTGCCGTCCGGAATAAAAAGGTCTCTGAATTAATTTGATGCTGTATTTCCAGTGCCTGAGTGTCGCAATGAACGGCCCACTTATGAAGGGTCTCATCTCCTGGGGCATTGAGTTCTTGTTCTGTCCAATAGGTCCCATTGGTATGCGGTAATACGACCTCTCCTAATCGACCAAATGCCACCTGCTGCCGGCCGTCATCCTCAATAACAATAGGGAGACCCGCAAGAGAACAACCTGCGGAGCACTTCACTCCGATATTAACCTTGAATTTTTCACCCTGGCTAACAGGGGATGGTACACCCCAGATACTTAGTGCAATTACATGAGGCTTAACTACAAAGGAAATTTGTACTGAGCTTTCCTCGTATGGAATACCGTCCTTTTGTTGAGCAGGAAAAAGTACTTTCCAAGTATATTCACCCGGTATATTTGGGGCCCTCACCAAAAACTCATTAGTTTCGTTACTTTCACCGTCAAATAAAGATAGTTCTGTTTCTGCCACTACAACATTCTGAGGATCAGTAATTTTGATCGTACAGCCCAAAAGATCACTACGACCAATACTCAAGACCCTAATATGAAATAATATGTCCCTTCCGGCATCGACTTCACATGGGAGGTGGTTAATGAGTTCGATACTGGTACCATGTTCAATGGCAGTTTGTTTCAATTCTTCCATAGCAGTCTTCTCCTTGATGATATAATTGAATCAGGAATGAGGGCCAAAAGTTGCGGCCCTCATCCATTTGTACTAATTACTTCTTATGACCAGGGGGTTAAATCGGCAGCATTTTTACCGGCGATACGCCCGCAAACGACACATTCGGTTATATTACCGCCTGCTTGGTAAGTGAACTTAAATACAGAAGATATCTCACCGGCAGTGAAAAGTCTCGGTATAGGGTTACCGTTCCAGTCAAGAACTTCTCTCTTGGCGTTGGCATCTACACCACCCTTTGTATTAGGCCCCCCGGGATAAAGCTTCATCGCATAGAAGGGTGGTTTCTCAACAGGACCCATGGTGGCAGGAGTCCTGCCAAAGTCTTTATCTTCACCGGCTGCACAGAGTTCATTAAATCTCTTAACCGTTGCTGCTAAATTTTTAGCGTCAATAAGCTCACGGTTCTCTGGGTCAGCCTTAATTTTTTCAGCTAATTCTTCAAGAGTATCAGCCTTCAAAATCCATCCTCGCTCAATGGCATCCATGTTATCTTTCGTCCAAGGTAAGAAGCCATAGCCAACTGTAGAGCCTGTCATACTGACAACAGAACCTGAGGTGCGCCTGGTCTCATCAAAGATTACCCAACTCGGAATGCGTGGATAATTCATAGATAACAGATCATAATGTACTGCTTCCTTGTAGAATTGATAACGGTAGGGGCGTGTGGAATCTGTAATGATATGCTCGTCAGTATATCTCTTGCCGAAATTATCCACGATCACACTATTTTTAGAAGAGGTTACGCTGGTATTAGACCCCATCTTAAGACCAAATTTTTCATAGTTCTCGCCATAGGGGAAAGCTGACTCAATACGTGAGGCGGCTTTCGCAACTTTCGCAAGTCCGGCTCCGACGAGTATGGCCATCTCTATGCCATCCCCAGTATTAAAAGGTGTGCCATAGAAGCACCAACCGGTTATACCTGGCCCCTCTAGAAAGGCCCTGCGCATAGGGAGATTATATTCATATCCGCCGCTAGAAAGTACTACGCCTTTTTTGGCCTTAACTTTGATTTCTTTATCGCCTTGAACAGCGATAACACCCTGAATTTCTCCATTGTCACCTGCGATTAACCTTTTTGCAGGAGTATTAAATAGAAGCTGAATCTCTGGACGCTTCGCTTTAATGCCTTCTTCCACCAGTGCCCAATAAAAAGCTTCGCCTGCGGATTTTTGCTCTTTTGGACGTTTATAGTTCGGAACACTTGCATCCGCATTTTGGAAATCTTTATATCGAGTACTAACGGTTTTACCGTATTTGGCTTCCTTGAATTTCGGGAACATGGGGAAAGAAGCCTCTCCTCCCGGGGCCATACCCGCTGGATCCAGATCTGGGGCTTGGGCCATTAAGAACCGTTCTACCTCCATAATGTCGTCGGCAAACATTTCTGCCATTTCAGTAGATACATGTGCTTGTTCACCCTCGTTTTTCCAAGGAATGTTTTCACCGCTCATCATAGCCTTAATATACTCAACTCGGGCTGCTCTATCGCCGGTAGGATCGGGGTTGTGCCAAACGCCGCCGCTCATCCGTGTATTAGGATAATGGGCATCTTCAGCTTGCTTTTCCAAAACCAAAACCTTAGCTCCAGCATCGTGAGCCTCAATTGCAGCCGAAGCACCAGCGCCACCTAAGCCAATAACTACTACATCAGCCTCATAATCCCATTTCTGCTCATTAGCTGGGGGTGTACTAGCTG
>NZ_CEVWNY010000100.1:0-11761 GCF_982384815.1 Desulfitobacterium sp.
TTATATAGCTCCCATCCATCTCGCTCACAGAATCGCTTCAATTCTCTCCAGCTAGGCATCGAGTAATCCTCTCACAGCGTCCTCGTTTTTCTGAATTAGCACTCGCATGATATAGGGAAAATGTGGTTTTCTATTAGGAGCTCTGTAATACTTTTCAAACTCATCCATATATTCTTCGGCATATTCAATGAGTTCTTTAGCAATTAGCGATTTCAATTCATCTAAACTAGTGGTATTCGCCATGATATCTAATTCTTTTAAAGAACCGCTAAAACTGCCGTCAGCCTCTTTTTCATATTCTAAGGTGAATCTATATGGTATTAAAACTGCTTCTAAATGTTCTAGGGATAGAGCAGCAAGATAGTCTCTGTTGCGTTTTACTACAGTGGGCTTATAACGCACTACATTATCAATAAAACCTCCCCAATCTTTCCTGACATCCGTAGCATTAATCGCTTGCATAATTAACCCCTCCTTTTTGAGGACCATGTTTTTCACCTCCAATTATATATTATGTACATAGTGTACGCAATATGTATTGGAGTTTTACAAGTTAAGTTTGTATTCATCCCCATAGGTCAACATCTCTTCGAAAATCTTGTTCCATTGCTTCTCAAGAGCTTCTTTTTCTGCGTAAGCATGTTGCAGGGACTCCAAATTCACCAGCCCTTGGAGACGCTGATCCAAGTCGGAGATTTTTTTCTCCAGCAGTTTTAACTCCCTTTCCATCCATTCTAGATTTCGGTCCCGGTCCTTTTGGGGCTTGCTTCTCTCGGTGGGAAAAAGGCTTTCCTTTCTCGGCGGGGCTAGTTTTGCCGAAATTTCGCCGGGGCTGAACTCTTTCACTTTGTTCATGATTATGGCCTGCATTTTCTCTTCCGCATAGCTAAAGTTACCCTCAAAACAGTATACTGCACCGTCATCAAGCCAATAGATCCTCTGAAAAAGCTTGTTAAGAAAATAACGGTCATGAGATACAGCTAAAAGTGTACCTTGATAGTTTTCCAGGGCATCTTCTAAAACTTGAAGGGAGTCGATGTCCAAATGATTAGTCGGCTCGTCGAGGATCAATAGATTGGTATCTTGATACATAAGTTGGGACAAGCGGAGTCGCATCCGTTCACCGCCGCTAAGTTGTGATACCTTCCGATAGACCATAGGGCCATAGAACAAGAACTTGGCAAGAATATTTCGTGCCGAACCCTCTGTTACCTGAATCTCATCACGAAAGACGTCGATGATTGTTCTTTCTTCAGTGTTAGGGAAGACGTTCTGGGACAGATAACCCATTTTTACATTGCTCCCGATCCTAATTTCGCCCTCATCGGGAAGTAGCTCCCGAAGAATGAGTTTAAGTAATGTAGATTTTCCCGTCCCATTTTCACCAACGATAGCAACCCGTTGACCGTAAGTAATATGCATACTTACATTTGCAAAAAGCGGGCTGCCAAATCCTTTAGCTACTTCCTTAAGGGAAATCACATCTTTGCCGCTTCGCTCTGATGATTCCATTTCCAGATTCATCTTTTTGCGAAGTAATTGCGGGCGATTTAGTTTCTCCATTCTTTCAAGAGCCCGTTCAATATTTCTTGCTTGTCTATGGAGGCCCTCGTTAGGTGGATTGGCCCGATTTGCCCACTCCCGCAGCCGCTTAACGGCTTCTTTCATCTTTTTGATTTTCTTTTGCTGCTCTTCATAATCATGAAATTCTTTTAAGAGCCGCTCTTCTTTTTCTTTAATATAATTGGTGTAGTTAGTATAGTATGGGGTAATTTGGCCGTCTTCCAGGTCTAGTATCTTAGTCACCACTTCATCCAGAAAGGCCCGGTCATGGGAAATGACCAGAACTGTGCCATTGTATTCATGTAAAAAGACCCCTAACCATTTTACGGCAAATAAGTCGAGGTGATTAGTTGGTTCGTCAAGCAATAAGAAATCGGGATTTTGAAGGAGGGTTAAGGCTAATCCTACCTTGGTCTTCTCGCCTCCGCTGAGAGTAATGAAAAGCTTGTTTAATAATTCCTTGATATTTAGGCCATTGACAATCTTTTCTACCCGGGCTTCGATCTCATAGCCACCTTTGAGGGTGAATAGATGCAATAGATTACCGTAAGCATCCATCAGGCTTTGCAGTTTATGTGGATCTTGCTCATTAGCCATCTTTTCTTCGTAATGTCTCATTTTTTCTTCCATCTCCAGCAGATTCACAAATGCCGTCATTAAAACATCTTTCGTAGTCAATCCTTCAGAAAAGTTGGGAATTTGTCTAAGGTAGCCAATTTGTGTGCCCTTTTTCCAATGGATTTGCCCGGAATCAGTTGTTTCTTCACCGGCCAAAAGTTTTAACAAGGTTGTCTTGCCGCTGCCATTGGGGCCAACTAAGCCCACTCGCTCCTGCACCTGAATTTCGAGGGATATATTTTCAAAAATAGTATTGCCACCATACATTTTGGTTACTTTATTAACACTGCATGCGATCATGATTATACCTCCAATGATTATCAAAAATAATTTTATCCAAACACAAAAAAGCTATGGAACCAACCGTCCCATAGCTTTTAAAGTAAGGATGTAAGATTGAACGAGACTTCTGTCAATGGGGGTTTCTACCCCACTGAAGGTTAGTCCGGTGATAAAAAAAGAGGAGTTAAAAACTCCTCATGACCATCCATTATATAATAAGACTGGGTAAGAGATGTTTCGCCGTTTTAGCTTTGCTATTTAATTGCTGAAAAAGGGTACACTAACCCCTTTGAAAGCATAAATTGCAAATTTTCCACGGTTAAGATATAAAGAATCCATCAAATAACCGTGTCCTAAAACAGCATGATTCAACATCGTTACCCCTCCTTTCGAAATCATTCCATACTATTCAATTTTAACAGATGTTTCATAACTTTCAAGTATTAAATTATCCAAATTCGTAGCATCAAGCAAAATCTGGGGGACGAACTGTTTGCGTTCGGTAACAGAGCAATAGTGATAAGAAGTATTTTTCAATATTCTGAGAATAATGCTAAAATAGAAATAGAGACCATCTAGTGAGATATTCAAGCAAAATATTTTAGCTAGGGAGGGGAATAAGATGGTTCAAGTTACTTTTTTGCCGGGCAACCGAAAGGTTAATATGCGTTCAGGCAGTACTATTATGGAAGCGGCTATTGCAGCTGGTGTGCCTATAGAAAGTACCTGTGGTGGCAGGGGTACTTGCGGTAAATGCAAAGTCCAAATTGACCCGGACAAGGTAAATCTCGACCTTGACCACGGGAAGAAGTTTTTGAGTGAGGCTGAAAGAGAGGCCGGTTGGGTCTTAGCATGCCGTGTTGAGGTACAAGAAGATTTAGTTGTTAAATTAAGCGAGCGCAAGGATGCCCACCAACGTAAAACCAATCTTAATCAGCTGGTGGATATGGACTTAGATCCCAGCATTAAAAAGCATTTCCTGCAACTATCACCGCCTACCGTAATGGATCAAACTCCGGATTGGGATCGGCTGGTGGCCGCGTTCCCTAATCCGGAGGTCTCTTTTAACCGTCTAATTGCCAGTAATCTTCCCCAAGTGCTTCGTCAAGCTAATTATCAAGTGACGGCAATATTGGAAGGGAACTCATTACTGGCAGTTGAACCGGGGAATACGACTGAGCGTTGCTATGGTCTGGCTATTGATATCGGGACAACGACTACGGTGGTTTATCTGCTGGATTTAACCAATGGGCAAGTCCTTGATAGTGGTGCCGTTACCAATCCGCAAAAAGCCTTTGGTGCAGATGTAATATCCCGGATTACTCATGCAGCGAAAGGGCCCAATGAGCTTAAGCAACTCCAGACTTTAGTCATCGAGGGATTGAATGGTGTTATTGCCCAATTATGCCAAGGAAATAAATTAAGCAAGAGGGAAATCTATCAGGCAGTGGTCGTGGGAAATACAACGATGAGTCATTTATTCTTAGGAATTGACCCAACCTACTTGGCTCCGGCCCCCTTTATTCCCGTTTTCCGAAAATTAGTCGAAGTTGAAGCCCGGGAATTGGGCATGGATATCCTGGAGACGGGGCGAGTGGTGCTTATACCTAACGTTGCCGGCTATGTTGGGGCCGATACGGTAGGGGTTATGGTAGCTGCTAAAGTAGATGAAAAGCCGGGGTATACCCTGGCCGTTGATATTGGAACTAATGGCGAGATTGTTCTCGCCGGTGAAAAAAGAATTTTGACTTGCTCTACTGCTGCCGGACCTGCCTTTGAAGGTGCGGAAATCAAGTACGGGATGCGGGCTGCCGATGGTGCCATTGAGGGAGTTAAAATTACCGACGATGTTGAGTGTACAGTTATAGGTGAGGTTAAGCCGATAGGTATATGCGGTTCGGGTTTAATAGATGCCATTGCCCAAATGGTTGAATCAGGAGTTATATATCCCAGCGGCCGGATTGCCAATCAGACGGAGGCTATAGAGAAGCTCCCGCCCTCAGTGCAGAAGCGAATTCGCAAAACGGAAGCCGGTGCGGAATTTGTCCTCGTTTGGGCGAAGGATGCCGGTATCCCTGAGGATATAGTACTGACTCAAAAAGATATCAGAGAGATGCAGCTGGCCAAAGGGGCTATCCGAGCCGGAGTAAAGATATTGATGAAGGAGATGGGAATAGGACTGGAGCAGTTGGATCGGGTGTTGCTGGCAGGTGCTTTTGGGAATTATATCAGCAAAGAAAGTGCTTTGGGTATCGGCTTACTACCGCATTTGCCCATAGAAAGTATCCAAGCCATCGGGAACGCTGCCGGGGATGGAGCTAAAATGGTCCTATTATCCAAAACAGAGCGAAGGAAAGCTCAGGAGTTGGCGGATCGGGCGGAGCATTTGGAGTTATCTACGCGCGCGGATTTTCAAGAAGAATTTGTTGATGCTCTGGCTTTTGAGGCTCTGTAAATTTGTAGGTGAATATAAAGGGGAGTGCCGCAAGCCGATATGATCAGTTTTGCAGCACTCCTCTTAAAGGATTCTTAGATTAGGATGGGATAGCTGGATCTTTTTCAGGCTTTGCTTACGCAGCATCGGCAGTCTCTATTTCTTTTTTCTTGTTCTTTCTATGACCTAGAAGCAGCACAGCGGTAATAAGAATTGCACTAAATCCCCATTCGATTAAGGCACTTTTGCCGATTAAGTTGACCACGAATTTTTCGCCAACCAGCATAGTTACGGCTGTGTGAGTAATTACAGCCGCCCCAATGGGAATAATAATGGGGAAACGATTGATGGCCTTAATGACAAGAGTACTACCCCATACGACAATCGGGATACTGATTAACAAGCCAAAGATCACCAAAACCGGGTGTCCGTGTGCAGCACCGGCGACGGCAAGAACATTGTCTAAGCCCATCACGGCATCGGCAATGATGATGGTGCGCACAGCACCCCAGAAATTAGCCGCGCTTTCAACTTCTTCGTTGCCTTTTTCTTCAGTGAGGAGCTTATAGGCCATCCAGACCAGGAGAAGACCGCCGGCAAACATAAGTCCCGGTATTTTTAGAAGATATACCGCTACAATCGTAGCTAATGAACGGATTATAATTGCCCCACCCGTCCCAAATAAAATCACTTTTTTTTGCATTTTTTTGGGCAGATTTCGGGCAGCCATGCCAATGACAATGGCATTGTCTCCACCTAAGACCAGATCCATAAGGACAATCGCAAAGATCGCTTGAAAAAATTCAGGACTAAATAACTCCATCTCTTTCTTCCTTTCGTTGACAAATTATTTCTTATTATGCGTCCCAGAGGAAGTATTATCACAATTAAAAAAAACCTTCACCCCCATGGGCAAAGGTCTTGCTTACAACAGTGTTGCCAACAAAGCCGGGATTTAGTCCGTAATGACGACTTTGCTGTCCAGCTACTCCCCTTTGTATATTTCTAATACAAGTATACTATTTTTTTGGAAAAGGTCAATAAAAGATATTCATAAAAACTAAGGTTGTGTTTAGTCCTGATATAGTTTAGAATCCAAAATAAATAGCATTTTCCAATTACATGGTGTTTAGTAGTAATAATATCTAACTATGGGAGAGAGAAATAATGCATGTACTGATCGCTGTAGATTCTTTTAAAGGTAGTTTGAGCAGTCAAAAAGCCGGGGAGGCCATCACCATAGGGATTAGGAGAGTTTTTCCGGGGGCGGCTACCGAGATCATCGCTATGGCCGACGGAGGAGAGGGAACTGTTGAAGCGATTGTCGCCGCCGGTGCCGGGCGAATTCTCAAAACTAAGGTAACCTCACCGCTGGGGGAGTCCATAGAGGCAGTTCTTGGGCAGTTGGCCGATGGAACGGTTGTCTTGGAAATGGCCTCCGCTTCGGGCTTGCCACTGGTTCCTCCGGCAAAGAGGAATCCTCTCGATACCACCACCCGAGGGACCGGGGAACTGATTAAAGCTGCCTTGGATTTAAACCCGGGGGAAATAATAATCGGGATTGGGGGAAGTGCAACCAACGATGGTGGAGCGGGGATGGCACAGGCACTTGGCGCTAAGCTTCTTGACAGGGAAGGTCAAGAGTTGCCACCCGGCGGTGGGGCACTTAGCGAGCTTAAGCGGATTGATAATTCTGGACTTGATCCTCGTTTAAAAGATACCAAAATCACGGTTATGTGTGATGTGGATAATCCCTTATGTGGATCACGAGGGGCGTCAGCAGTCTATGGCCCCCAGAAAGGCGCAACACCAGAAATGGTTCAGCAACTTGATCAAAATCTTGCTCATTTTGCTGAAGTAATCAAAACAGATTTAGGGCTGGACTTTAAGGATGTTCCGGGTGCCGGTGCTGCCGGAGGTCTTGGTATGGGACTCCTTGCTTTCACTAAAGCACAGCTAAAGACCGGTGTAGAAGCTGTACTTGACACGGTAGACTTTGACGGAAAGTTGCAGAAGGCTGATATTGTTATCACCGGCGAAGGACGGATTGACGGGCAATCCATTTATGGTAAAGTCCCTATGGGTGTGGCTAAACGAGCCCATAAATATGGTAAACCAGCTTTAGCTATTGTTGGTTCCATTGGGGAGGGATCGGAAGCCCTTTATGCTCATGGGTTAACTTCGATATTAACTATAGTTAACCGCCCCATATCCTTAGAGGATTCAATGGAAAAGGCTTTTAACTTGACAGCAGATACTGCCGAACGGGGATTCCGCATATTACAAATTCCCTTGCAGTACAGAATAGAAGATTAAACTTAAAAGTATGCTTTGATCATCAGAATTGACCTGACCATGACTCATGGGAAGGTCAATTTTTATATTTCATAGAGGATTTGGGAAAAACAAAGAGAATATTATTTGACAAAAGAAGGGTGGCATCCAGATATCAAAAGTAAACTTTAGTTCGTTTTTTTAAAAATTAACATATAATAATTTTGTGATAGTTGATCAAAATCATGTAATGATTCAGTAAGAATTAATCCATATCATGAGTAGTAGGGCCTCTAATTTAAAATAAATTTATAAAAAGAATTAGGGAAACTTAAATCAATATAGTTAATAGATGTGGTAAAATAGTTAGGGAAGTATTATCTTCTTAGCAATGATCTTGATGAAGGGTGAGAAGTCTGTGCCGTTGGAAAATATAAAAGATATTGAATTTCCCTCTAATAGCCCTTCTTACGCTGAGATCTTGTTAACAACTATCCAAGAGATGAATCGGGAAGAGAATCTTCTTAAGGCTTTGAATCTCTTTACTCAGAAAAGTTTAGAGCTATTTCATTGTAATCTTGCTGCGATATATCTCCTTGAGCATGGAAAGTATAAGCTTTTTTCAGTGAGCTCTCGTGAGGACGAGTACAGAGAGTTCCTAATGTTACGTAAATTTCCACAGGATTTTGAAATTATATCCTCAGAAGTCAGTGAGCACGTTAAAGAATGGGTGCTACCATTAGCCCATTTTGACAATACCTTAGGGGCTTTTGTCCTCATTCGTAAGCAGGTTGAGCCACTGAATACCCGATTAGAGATTTTTTTTAAACAAGTGATTTCGATTATATCTTCCTTCATCTTTGAAAGATTGTTAAGGGTTGGCTCTTTTGATCGTGAGCAAGCTCTAACTTTACTTTTACGAGGGACAGAGATTCTTGTACTCGCAGAGTCAGAGGAGCAGCTCTTATCTGAAGCTGGGGAAATGGCTATGGAAATCCTTTTCCTTCCAGGTGGATTCTTCTTGCTTGAGAACACCAAAGGAGGTTTAGATATAAGATCTCCCTTCGGTCGCTTAAAGCAAGAGATGGATTGGGACTGGAGGACTTGGGTTAAGCTTTATATATCCCAGGAAGAAGAGTGCTTCCGAAGAAATACTATGGCTCATTACCTAGGTATTGAAGATAATCCTTTTAACTGGGAACGGGTCTGGATTCATCCCCTTCAGACCCATAGTGGGGTGGTCGGAGAGCTTTGGTTAATGAATGCTGGAGAATATCTAACTAACCAAAAGCAAGAGATTCTGGCGGCCTTTATTCGGGTAGTCGGAGTTGCTTTAGAGACTATTCGCCAGCGTGAAGAGCTTGCTCGTTTGGCTAGTACGGATCGCTTAACCGGTATCCTTAACCGCCAAGGATTTGAACAGCGGGTTCGTGAAGAAATAGCCAGTTCTTTGCGTAGAAGTTCCAAGTTTCTTTTGCTGGTTCTTGATTTGGATTTGTTTAAACAATTAAATGATACAATGGGTCATCCCATGGGAGATCTGGCACTCAAAGAGATAGCCCAAAACCTGCGGGCATCAGTGCGGGAACAAGATATAGTCGCCCGCACTGGTGGGGATGAGTTTACCGTAGTTCTTACAGATATGGGGATGAATGAGGATGCCCTCTTGGTCATCGAACGCATGAGGAGGAGTATGCGATTAGAAGTATTTAATTTAGGAGTTAGTATTGGTGTAGCAGAATTCCCGACTGAAGGGCGGACATACGACGATTTATATCGCCTGGCCGACCAAAGACTTTATAGAGGTAAGAATCAAGGGAAAGGGAATATTATTGCCGACTAACCCTCCAACTGGGGGGTATTTTATTTACAGCTTAAGCAGAGGGAGTATCAAGATGAAAAAATATTTACGCACCATCGTTGAATGGGGATTGATAATTATCATTGCTTGGGTTTTATCCTTTGGGATAAGAACTTATGTATTGGATACCCGCATTGTCCCAACCGGTTCAATGATCCCTACCATCCAACTTCAGGACCGCTTGATATTTGATAAGCTTTTTTATCGGTCAGGTCAGCTAGAACGAGGGGACATAATTATGTTTAAAGCCCCTGAGGGTTCAGGAGAACATGACGATTTGGTAAAACGGATTATTGGTCTACCAGGGGAGACTATCGAGGTTCGCGAAGGTAAAGTCTGGATTAATGGAGAGGCTTTAGAGGAACCCTATCTGAACCAGGCCCCTGAGTATGAGATGAAGGCAATTAATATTCCGGAAGGCTCCTATATGGTTTTTGGAGACAACCGTAATAATAGTAAAGACAGCCATGTCTGGGGATTCGTGCCAAAAGAAAATATTGAGGGCAGAGTGTTGTTACGATATTGGCCAATACAACGGTGGGGAGCACTGGAGTGAACAAGACATCTGTCATTGATAACATTATGAAGAATATGGGTTACGTATAGACTAAGCAATATTAGAATATGAAAGGTGATAATAAATGAAATACGCAAATTGGATGAAAAATGTGGGAGAAGGATTTATTGGGGAGATGCTTAGGGCAGCCCAAAATCCGGAGATGATTTCCTTTGCCGGGGGGTTGCCAGCCTTGGAACTTTTTCCAACGGAAGATTTACAAGCTGCTTTTCAGAAGGTTTTTGATGAACAAGGTAATTCAGCCTTGCAATACTCTCAAACTGCAGGGTATCCAGAGCTGAGAAAATGGCTGGCCAGTCAGCATATGCGTAATGAGAGAGCTGCTAAAATTAGCGAGATAATAATTACTACTGGAAGTCAACAAGGATTGAGTCTTTTAGCACAGACTTTTTTGGATCCGGGAGATACAGTGTTCCTTGAAACACCAACCTATTTAGGTGCAATTCAGGCTTTTGAAGGATTTCGGGCTAATTTTCAAATGATCCCTTGCGATGAAGAGGGAATCATCCCTGGTGAATTGGAAATAGCCTTGCAGCGGACGACTCCGAAATTTCTCTATCTAATACCAAACTACCAAAACCCTTCCGGTAAAGTAATGGGGCTAGACAGAAGAAAAGAGCTTCTTAAAGTAGCTCAAAAATATAATCTCCTTTTGATTGAAGACAATCCTTATGGTGAGTTGCGCTATGAAGGCGAGGCCATACCAAATCTTGCGGAATTAGGGGAAAATGTGGTCTATCTGGGAACCTTCTCAAAGGTCTTGGCACCGGGGTTGCGTACCGGTTATGTTCTGGCGGATGAAGATATTATAATGCATTTGGAACAAACCAAAGAGGGTGTAGATCTTCACAGTAATAACTTGACCCAGCGAGCAGTATATGAATACTTAAAGCAAGATCTTTTGCCGGACCACATTCAAAAATTACGCCAGGTTTACGATGTTAGGCGTAAGGCTATGGTTCAAGCCATTCAGACCTATCTGGGTGATCGGGTGGAGATGATTGTTCCTTCCGGAGGGTTGTTTCTCTGGGCTAAACTCATTGGGGTTAATAACAGCTTTGATTATGTTCAAGATATGCTTCGCCAAAATGTTCTTTATGTGCCGGGGGCTCTTTTCTATGCCGATGGGCGGGTCTCCAATGAAATGCGTCTGAATTACTCTTGTTCCACTCCGGAGACTATTGAAGAAGGGATGAAGCGTTTAGCCAAGGGACTGAGAAAATAATAGGGGCGGGCTTTACTTTTCTAATCCGAACATAGCGAAGGATCTTCTGCAATCAGAAGATCCTTTGTTGGTTAGGCAATCTTTCACGTAAAGAGATTTTCTAATTCTATGCTTAAACCCTCAAATAAATATGAATGAGTTTTAGCGAGATGCCCGTAGAAAAGGGGTTAATTAATAAAAGGAAATGCCCCGAGAAGAAAGAATAGTTCGGCAAACTCGATGCTGGCCCCATAGAGATCACCGGTCAGGCCTCCCAAAAGACGGGATACTTTTTGGGTAAAGAACAAGATGAATAGGGAAGCGACCAGAAAACCGATGACCCCCGACCATTGTAAGACTGTATAGGTAACAAGGAGCAGGATTAGGCCTTCGGCGAAGAAAACCCACTGGGTTTTACGGGAGGCCTCATGAAATCCCTTACCAAGACCTTGAGGACGGGCATAGGGAAAGAAATATACTCCCATCAAGAAAATCCAGCGGGAGAGAATCGGCATAAAAAGAACAATTAAAGGGGAGATAGGGGATTCTAGGGTAAGGAGTTCAGCTAACAGAGTGAATTTGAGCAAGAGATAGGCAATAGCACTTACAGCACCAAAAGCTCCCGCATGGCTGTCTTTCATAATCTCCAACATGCGCTCCGGGGTACGCGCTGAAAGCAGCCCGTCCATGCTATCCATCAAGCCATCCAAGTGAATTCCCCCGGTAAGGATGAGTTCGAGGATGAGAAGCAGAGCAGCGGTAACCAAGGGCGGATAAAAGGGGAGCAGGAGGGTTAAGGCTGCCCAGAGTGTCCCCCCGAGGATCAATCCCACCAAGGGATAATAATGCTGGCTCTGCGTAAACTCTTCTGCAGTCACAGCTTGTGGCTGGGGGAGGGGGATGCGGGTTAAAAAGGTTAAAGAAATCCATAGCTTGCGCATATTACGA
>NZ_CEVWNY010000101.1:0-11663 GCF_982384815.1 Desulfitobacterium sp.
ACAAAAATATACCCTCGATATGTTTCCACGTACACATATCAAGGGCTTAGGTCGAGTAGACAGATTCACTTTCATTTTATAAAACCTAGTATCTTCAAGGCTTTCCGGGCTTTATTTCTTAGACATCAAGCAAATGGTCTCCACATGATTCGTCCAAGGGAACATATCCACAGGCTGCACCTCATGCACCTGATAGCCTTCGCCCTGCAAAATACCTAGATCTCTCGCCAAAGTCCCCGGGTCACAGGATACATAAACTATTCTCTTTGGCCGAAGTTCAATTAGCCCTTTTAGAACCTTACGATCGGCACCAGCACGAGGGGGGTCGAGAACGACAACGTCTGGCTGTTCAGGAATTTGTTGAAAAGTATCCTCTACTTTGCCGGCAATAAATTCTACATTTCCTATTTGATTATGTTCAGCGTTGACCTTGGCATCCGCTACAGCGTAAGGGTTTTCTTCGATTCCCCAGACCTTTTTAGCATTCCTCGCCAGGGGTAAAGTAATGGTACCGATGCCTGAGTAAAGATCCCAGATCACTTTCTCCGGTGATAAATCCGCCCATTCCAGCACTTTAGCATATAGCTTTCTCGTCTGAATCGGATTGACCTGAAGAAAGGCTAGTGGCGATATGTTAAATTCCTGGCCTAGAATTTCCTCCGTAAAATCGGTTTCTCCCCAAATTAACTCCGGCTTTCCCTGAGCATTTATCCCCCAAATAGAGGATATCCTTTCTTGTCCTTCTTCTCTACCCTTTCCAGTTTTTGATTCCTCTGATTTATACTTATTATCCTCTAACCGAATATCATCTCCACTAGGCCTAGTTCCCTGTATTAAGCCATTAGTCCACGCTATTCTCCCTAAAGTTTCTCGAACTCTTTCTGCATCATATACCGGATCAAGAATCAACATTTCCTCTCCCCGAGAGTTTTCGCGAAGGGTAAGGGTTTTAATTTCGGGCACTTCTTTATGTAGGATGCCTTCCAGTTCTTTAATCCAATGATTCATAGATTCACTGATCAATAAGCAATCATCAAAGCGAACACTCGAGTTGCTCTTTTCTTGATAATAACCAACCTTCCTATCCTCACTGCAGTGAATTTTAGCTTTATTGCGATAACGCCAAGGCTCCTCCATGCCTATGGTTGGATGAACATTCACTTTATCTATATCAATTTTGCCGATCCGCGAAAGAGCATCTTTTACCCAGCGTTGCTTCCAAAGTAGCGTTTCCTCATAATTTAGGTGCTGAAGCCGGCATCCACCGCAAATTCCAAAGACTGTACAGGGGGCATCGACGCGCTGAATTGACACAGTACCTTTACGAATGGATAGGAGCTTACCCCGCTGCCAGTTCTTCTTTTCTTCAACTATCTGAACTTGTCCTAATTCACCGGGCAGAAGTTCCGGCACAAAGGTTGCTTTTCCTTCATGATAGCCCACACCCGCTCCATCCGAAGCCAAACGTAGACATTCTATTTCAATAACCCGTTCTAGATTAGACTTCTGCCCAAATTCGGTGCTTATATTTGACAGTACTTTTTTCTTCTGGCCATATTGTCTGGCTTTTTGATACACGAAGTCTTTTCCTCCTAAATTTCAGATATTCTAAATTTGCATTACTATCATCTACTCCATCGATTTTCTAATCCAACATTAGGACTTAAGTGTTATTTTTTCACTAATTCCATTACCTTTGAATCCACACCATTAAGGCCATGAGAGTATTCCAGGTCCCGTGGGCAATTATCGAAGGCCAGATGCTGCTCGTCTTTTCATAGAGCCAAGCCAGGACAATTCCCCCCACAAGTAAAGGTATGAACCTCACCACATCGAAATGAAGGAGAGCAAACAATCCTGCCGTTAAAAGAATTCCTTTACCTCTCCCATATTCTTGGCGAAAGGGCGGATAAAAAACCCCTCGGAAGAAAACTTCTTCTTTAATCGGAGCAATCACTCCTCCAAGCAGAATAAGTAATATCAATTGCCAGTTATATTGGATACCCATCAGAACAAGAGTAAAACTTTGTGGGGCAGGTGTTCCTAATTTACCGGCTAAAAAGTTACCCAATAAGCCCACTGCCACTAGAAGAAAAACACCCATCAGTAGCCCAAGGATAATATAGCGAAAGCGAGGCCTTACCAGTCCTAATTCGCGCAAAGGTCTTTTGATAAGCCTGAAAAAAACTAGCAGTATAGCAAGATAGAGTAGGGCCTCTCCCATCCCAACGGTCAAGAAGCGAAAGAACCCCTCTAATTGATCTAAATCCTTGGGAGTTCTAAGCCACCCTAGAAATAACTCTATAATATAGATGATCAGCAATAAAAAAAGCCCCTGCCAAACATTCCATTCCGGACGGCGAGGAGGAATCGGCAAACTTCTATCCATAGTTTGCTTAGCATTTTTCACTTTATCTACAACTTTTTTAGTCTTTTTGTCCATTTATATTCTTCCTTAGCCTTATAGTCTTTCGTGAGCAGATGAATTCTTCTGCTCATTACAGTTGTTCTTTACTCATTTTAAACGAAAGGACTGAAAGTGTCTATTACCGCGTAAAGACAACACCATGCATAGTTGAAATCGGAAGCGCCCCGCTCTCCATTGCCCCTAGAGATAATTCCAATCTGCACGATAGCCTCTGGGTTATTGCTATTTCCTAGGGTGACAAACCTTGAAAGTAACCCAAGAGGAATGGGACCTAGGGTATTGGGATTAGGGATAAAGATATGTGCTACTGGAAAATAACATCAAACCAGCTATTCCTGACCTCTTCCCCAGGCAAATCGCTAATATCTTTGGGCTTAAACCTTTTAAGATCACCTTGAAATATGACCTTACCATCTACGCTTAGTAAGCTTTGAGGACGGACAAGATTTCGCGGAATATTTAAATTAATAACCCCACTTTCTTTAAGGATACAATACACAAACTCGGAACATAAGAAGCGATCTTCATAACAGGAGGGCTTGCCCAATAAACTATTTAAGAGACCAGTGTAGTTATATTTGTAAAAATCCTTATTAACAATGAATTGGCCCAGTAGCTCCTTGTATATGGATTGCGCCTTCCGAAACTGTACATTTGCTCTAAATCTTTGTCAAAGGAGATGGCCGCATGGGTATATTCATCCTTTTTAAACATCCGGATCAACTTTGAGATGAACGTGTTAGTTCTGGTTAAGACTATATATAGGCAATTACTTTCCATAATGAGTACCTCCGTAGAATTATCTCATGACTCATTATGACGGAGAGATTTTAAGTATTAATAAACAAAACCTTAAGAAAATCTTAATTGCTTATAAATAAAACAACTGCCGAGAGTTAAAGCTTTCTGCTTGTCACTCATATGACAGTTGTTTTGTTTGCTCCGTTCTCTTATCCAAGATACTTATGCCTAAAATGATGAAGCATTTCGTGGAGTTTTTCATGAGTTCCTTTTCCCATTACCTCCCCCTCAAATTCTTCAAATTGCTCTAGCAGTCGTTTTTGTTGATCCATGGGGAGCATTTTATCACCTAACGGAAATAAAACGTTATTTTCTTTATTAATATGAGCCCGCATCAGAGCGATGTAACCCCTAGCACTTTGGACAAATTCATCTTTTTGCAAGGTTTCCGTTTCGATTGAAGTCCCCATCGCCGCAATGTATTTTCTACCTTCATTATGCTCCAGAAGCATTTGGCCTATAGGTCCTCCGTCTTTGGAAACTCCCACCTTTTCCATCGCAGGAAACATAAGGCCTTCTTCTTTCCCATGATGGCACTTATCGGCAAATAGTCTTAGGAAATTAACAATTTCCCCAATTTCACTGGTCTCAACCTCTTTATACTCCTGGAGCTTATCGGCCATTTTCTCAAGAATGTTCAGCCCTAGAAGAACACCCTCATGTTCATTTATCAGATCTTCACTTGCATACATCATTAAGTTCCCCTCCTTATTTAATTATTTCATTTATTGATTAGCTTTTCCTTATACCCGAGCAAGCGGGCTGCATTAATTATTACTAATAATACTGACACTTCGTGAACCAACATGCCGAAGGACAAATTGACCGTTTTGATTAATACTCCCGCTAGCAGTAACGCAGCTACAAATAGGGCAAAGGAGATATTTTGTTTCATATTGATTACCGTGGCCCGGCTTAAGCCCATCGCGTAGGAAAGCTTCCTAATCTCTGCCGACATAAGCACCACATCTGCGGTCTCCATGGCAACATCGGTTCCGGCCCCACCGATGGCAATCCCTAAATCGGCCGAGGCCAGTGCCGGTGCATCATTTACGCCATCGCCGACCATTGCTACCCTTCCGTATTTTTCCTGGAGCTCATTCAGTACCCTTACCTTATCTTGAGGAAGCAGTTCGCTGAAATACTCATCAAGTCCTATTTCCTCCGCTATTGCTTTAGCGGCCCTCTGATTATCACCAGTCAACATTACTACTTTTTTTATGCCTAAAGATTTGAGTTTGACAACTAAGTTCCTGGCATCGTCCCTTACAACATCTGCAATTGATATTACACCAATAACGCCTTTCTTATTACCAATAATTACCGTAGTTTGTCCCTTTTTCTCTTCAACTCTAAGATAATCCTCATGCTCAGCTACACTGATTCCGTTGGTTTCAAATAGCTTTCGATTGCCGATATAATACATTTCTCCGTTAAAGCCGAATTTTAGACCTTGTCCGGTAATGATCTCCGCATTCTCGGGAACCTGGCGGATTTCGCCCAGTAGATATTTTGCCTTGCTAACAATTGCCCTAGCTAGGGGGTGTTCCGAATAAGATTCCCCGATAGCTGCAAGCCTTAATAATTCATTTTCGGGGATTCCAAAAGCTATAATTCTGGTTACGGATGGTTTACCTATAGTCAAAGTTCCGGTTTTATCAAATGCTACTACTTTAACGGTTCCCAGCTTCTCCATAATCTCGCCGCCCTTGACCAGTACCCCATGCTTGGCACCATTACCGATCCCGGCCACAATGGATACAGGGGTGGAGATAACCAGGGCACCGGGACAGGCTATGACAAGAAGGGTTAATGCTAATACCAAATCCTTGGTAGCTAGATAGATAACTATGGCCAAAATTATAATCGCAGGGGTGTAATAACGGGAGAACTTCTCGAGGAACTTCTGAGTTTTTGCTTTTTTATCCTGAGCTTCTTCTACCATTTCCAAGATTCTGGCAAAGGTTGTATCATCTCCTACTTTATCTGCCCTGATGATCAGATAGCCGGATTCAATAATAGTACCGGAAAATACGGTTTCATCCACAGTTCGACTTACGGGAATGGACTCTCCGGTTATGGCTGCCTGATTGATATAGGCACTTCCTTCAATAACAGTACCATCCACGGAGATTTTTTCCCCCGGCTTAACCACAACCAAGTCGCCTTTTACAACTTCCTCAGGAGTAATCTCTATTTCAATCCCATCTCTTTTTACTCTCGCCTTATCAGGGGCTAAATCCAGCAAGGCCTTGATGGAAGATCTGGTTTTTTCGATAGTTCTTGCCTCCAGATAATCCCCCAACATAAAAAGAAAGGTTACTGCAGCGGCCTCCCAGTATTCACCGATAATTACTGCCCCGGTGACTGCGATGGTTACCAAAGCGTCAATCCCTACGATACGGTACCTTATGGCTCCAATTGCTTTTTTGAAAATAGGGGTACCCGCAAATAGGGTTGTCGCCAACATGAGGATGATGGTAATAGCTTCATATCCGATGAGAACTTTTAATATATAGGAGATCGTGATGAGTACCCCGGATATTAAAATGAGTTGGCTTTTCGTTAGCTTCAACATACGGATACCCCCTCCACCTATTTTTCGCCCAGAACTTTGTAGCCCAATTTATCGATTTTACCTTTGATTTCTTCTGATGAAATCACACTTTCGTCAAAGGATACCTTCACTCTTGAAGTGTTGAACAGAACCTCTGAGTTAATGACACCCACTGTCTTTTTCAGCATCCCTTCGATTTTGACAATACAACTTGGGCAAGAAATTGTCTCTAGTTGATAAGTTTTGTTTGTCATAATGATCACCTCCTCTAGATTTATTTGGTATGTCTATACTATAAATGCTTTTGAAGATAAACACTTTGATCCAAATCAAATTTTGGAAATTAATTTATAACTTTTTTCTGATTAATCAAAAAAAAGAGGCCGCTGGCCTCTTTTAAATAAGATATTCAAACCTTTATAGCTAAGACGAATCAAGATACCTGCCCCCATTATTCAACTAGGAACGTATGCTGTCTAAAGTCTTCTTAATTTCTTGCAGGAAAACTTCGGTGGTAACCGCTTTCTTATTGGGCAGAGATGAGATAATGGCTAGGTCTTTGGTCATAATCCCAGCTTCTATAGTCTTAAGGGAAGCCTCTTCCAATTGATTAGCAAACTCAACCAGATCCTTCAGGCCATCCAACTCTCCGCGCTTTCTTAGGCCACCGGTCCAGGCAAAAATGGTGGCGATGGGGTTAGTCGAGGTTTCTTCCCCTTTAAGGTGCTTGTAATAATGCCGTGTTACTGTACCATGTGCTGCTTCATATTCAAAATTCCCATCCGGTGATACTAAAACAGAAGTCATCATCGCTAAACTACCAAAGGCAGTAGCGACCATATCTGACATAACATCCCCATCGTAGTTTTTACAAGCCCAGATATATCCCCCTTCTGAGCGAATAACCCGTGCTACTGCATCATCGATTAGGGTATAGAAGTATTCAAGATTAGCAGCTTCAAATTTTTCTTTATACTCTTCATCATAGATTTCTTGGAAAATATCCTTAAAGGTATGGTCATACTTTTTGGAGATGGTGTCTTTAGTGGAGAACCATACATCTTGCTTTACGTCCAGAGCGTAATTGAAACAAGCTCTGGCAAAGCTCTGAATGGAGCCATCCAGGTTGTGCATCCCCATAAGGACGCCTTTGTCTTGGAATTCGTGAATGGTCTGGCGGGATTCCTCACCTTTTTCATTGGTGAAAACAAGCTCCGCCTTACCGGGGCCCTCTACTCGATACTCAACATTCTTATAGATATCACCATAAGCGTGACGGGCGATGGTTATGGGCTTTTTCCAAGTAGGTACCAAAGGAGTAACACCTTCTACAAGGACGGGTGCACGAAATAAGGTTCCATCAAGAATCGCCCTGATAGTTCCATTGGGGCTTTTCCACATCTCCTTAAGGTGATATTCCTCTACCCTTTGGGCATTGGGCGTAATTGTTGCACATTTTACTGCCACGCCGTATTTTTTATTGGCCATAGCCGCATCAATAGTGATTTGATCGTTGGTCTCATCCCTTTTTTCAAGTCCAAGATCATAATACTCGGTTTTCAGGTCGATATAAGGGTAAAGTAGAATCTCCTTGATGTACTTCCAGATAATTCGAGTCATCTCGTCTCCGTCCATCTCTACCAATGGAACGTTCATTTGAATTTTTTGCATGCCTTCCTCCTATTGCTTATTGTCTTAAGTTTATTTTCTAGCTCTTAAAACTGAGGCTTATCTTTCTCCCTTTGCAAGTCTTCATAGATATACATAAGTTCCTTATCAAAAAGGGAGCGTTTCATATCTACGGCAAATTCCCGGACCCGTCTTAAGAGTTCATCTGCCTCTTGTTCTGAAATATCTTTTCCATACTCATTGCGGAACTTGGCTTTGATGGCTGCTGTCCCCGAGTGTTTACCAATAACAATTTGGCGTTCCAAGCCCACTTCCTCGGGTTTAAATACTTCATAAGTAAGAGGATTTTTCAAAGCCCCATCGGCATGAATTCCGGATTCATGGGCAAACATGTTACTTCCTACAATAGCCTTCCAAGCGGGAACATACCGTCCGGAGGCTCTGGCCACGAATTCAGAAACTTCTACGAAGCGGCCAGTAGCAAAATTTAAGTCAGTATCGAGGAGATGCTTAAGAGCCATTACCACTTCTTCAAGAGCTGCATTCCCCGCTCTTTCTCCTAAGCCATTGACGGTTACACCAACATGAGTTGCCCCAGCTTTTACTCCTGCTAAGGCATTGGCGGTAGCCATACCGAAGTCATTATGAGTATGCATTTCAACATCGATATCGATATTTTCCTTAAGCTTAGCAATTCGCTCAAAGGTTGTAAAGGGATCGAGTATTCCTACTGTATCACAGTAACGGAGCCGGTCTGCTCCGGCATTCTTAGCTTGTCGGGCAAATTCCAGAAGAAAATCCATATCGGAACGCGAAGCATCCTCAGCATTTACCGAAATATAAAGACCATTTTTCTTTGCAAATTCTGTAGCTTTCACCATTCTTGCCAGAACATCTTCCCGAGTAGTCATTAGTTTATGTTCAATATGAATATCAGAAGTGGAAATGGATATTGCGACAGCATCAACTCCACAGGCGATGGAGGCTTCGATGTCCGAAATTACGGCACGATTCCAACCCATAATGCTTGCCTTTAAACCCATTTTAACAATATCACTAATAGCCTTCTGTTCATCCCCACCCATGACCGGTACCCCGGCCTCGATCTGGTGTACACCGAGATCATCCAGCAACCGGGCTATCATCATTTTCTCTTGGTTGGAGAATACTACTCCGGCCGTTTGCTCTCCATCTCTCAATGTCGTGTCTACAATCGTTAAATGTTTTTTTACCACGACTCTTCAGCTCCTTAGCCATTTGGCATTATTCATTTAATAGTTCATATCAAACCCTATACTAACATAAACTCGTGACATGATGTACTATTCTAAGTCACAAATACTGTATACTTAAGTGCATTTATGAAAATGAAGCTTCCCTTCCTGTAAAACCCAGGAAAGGAAGCCCGTAACGTCATTCTGAGCATTAGTTGTTAAACTTCATTCTGAGCATTAGCGAAGGATCTTGACACTGATTATAGGAGTCAGGAAAGCAGCGGAATACTAAAGGTCTCCCCTAGTACTGAGAAGATCCTTCACTGCATTCAGGATGACAATCCGTTCGGGAAATGAATGAAACAAGGAACCTGTCCCCCTGTTTCAGTTACCCCTGTTTCAGTTATAGTTTAGCGAGTTGCTCCTTAAGCAGATTGTTTACAACACCGGGGTTGGCCTGGCCTTTGGTTGCCTTCATAATCTGCCCTACCAAGAAGCCGATGGCCCTTTCTTTCCCGGCTTTAAAGTCCTCTACGGACTGGGGATTGGCCGCAATCACTTCATCTACCAACTTCAGTAAAGCTGATGTATCGCTGATTTGAGCCAATCCCTTTTCCTTAACGATCGTTTCAGGATCTTTACCGCTTTCAAACACCTCTTCGAGGACGGTTTTGCCAATCTTACCGCTGATGGTTCCCTTTTCGATTAACGTCAGGAGTTCCGCAAGCTGCGACGGTTTAAGCTGTGACTCTTCCACCCCAATTTGCTTGGCATTAAGCAGGCGCGTAAAATCTCCCATTACCCAGTTGACCAAGGTCTTAGCATCATTAAAGCTTTTTAGGGCTTCATCAAAGAAGTCCGACATGCTCTTAGACGAAATTAATACACTTGCATCATATTCCGTCAACCCTAAGGATTTATAGCGTTCCCGACGAGCTGCGGGCAATTCCGGGAGTGTCTTACGGATTTCTTCCACCCATTCCCGTTCGATGACTAAAGGCACCAAATCAGGCTCCGGGAAGTAGCGGTAATCATGGGCTTCCTCTTTGGAACGCAAAGAGAGGGTTTCTCCTTTTCCTTCATCCCAAGTCCGGGTTTCTTGGATGACCTCTTTCCCAGCATCTAAAATACGCGCTTGACGCTCTAGCTCATATTCCAAGCAGCGCCGTACGGAGCTGAAAGAGTTAAGGTTCTTCGTCTCTGTGCGAGTCCCAAATTCTTTTTGACCCTTAGGCCGTAGGGAAACATTGATATCAAAGCGCAGGTTGCCTTGTTCCATCCGGCAATCCGAGACTTCGGTGTATTGAATAACCCGTACCAATTCCTCTAAGAAACCTACCACCTCAGGAATTGAGCGCATATCCGGTTCAGATACGATCTCTAAAAGCGGAACGCCTGTCCGGTTATAATCGACAAAAGACTCTTGGGAAGTAGAGATAGTCCCACCACTGTGAACCAGCTTCCCCGCATCATCTTCCATATGGGCACGAGTAATACCTACTCGCTTCTTCTCTCCATCCACTTCAAATTCCAACCACCCCGTCTTGCAAATGGGCAGGTCGTATTGGGAGGTCTGAAAGTTCTTAGGAGCATCCGGGTAAAAATAGTTTTTGCGGTCAAATTTGGAGTAATCGGCAATCTCACAGTTTAAAGCCAGTCCGGCCTTAATGGCAAGATTAACGACCTCCCGGTTTAAAACAGGCAAAACACCGGGCAGTCCCAAACAAACCGGACAAACATGGGTATTTTGCTCACCGCCAAATTCCGTGGAACAATTACAGAAAATTTTAGTCTTGGTGGCCAGCTCTACATGAACTTCCACACCACAGACCATCTCGTAACGATCGGAAATACTCATCAGCGTACCCCACCTTTAGGCTGACTAGGTTTTACCGTATGGAAGGGGGTGTTTTTCTCAAAAGCGTAGGCCGCTTTATAAAGGGTTCCTTCAGCAAAATGTTTCCCCATTAACTGCATACCCACCGGCAATCCGTCTACAAACCCGGCAGGAATAGATAAAGCAGGTATCCCGGCAAGGTTAATTGGGACGGTACAGACATCGGACATATACATAGTAAGGGGATCATCAGACTTTTCTCCGATGCGGAAAGCGGGCGTCGGAGCTGTAGGGGAAAGGAGTACATCAAATCTGGCAAAAGCCTGATCAAAATCCTGAATAATCAGAGTTCGCACCTTCTGAGCCTTCAGATAGTAAGCATCATAATATCCGGCACTTAAGGCATAGGTGCCGAGCATGATCCGTCGTTTTACCTCAGAGCCGAAGCCTTCCGCCCGGGTTTTGCCGAACATGCCGATGACATCCTCCGGTGCTTCTGTGCGATGGCCATAGCGGACTCCATCATAACGAGCCAAGTTGGAGCTGGCTTCTGCAGTGGCAATCAGATAGTAAGCCGGCATAGCGTATTCCGTATGGGGCAACGAGCATTCTTCCACGATGGCTCCCAGATTTTCATAAGTACGGATAGCTTCCCTAAGCACTGATTCTACCTGGGAATCCATTCCCTGACCAAAATATTCTTTAGGCACACCGATCCGCATACCCCGAATATCTTCTGTTAGAAACTGCTTATAATCCGGCTTCTCGAAAAAAACGGAAGTGGAGTCTTGGTCATCATGCCCGCTGATCGCATTCAATACCAAGGCATTATCTGCTACAGTTTTGGTAACCGGTCCGATCTGATCAAGAGAGGAAGCATAAGCTATCAGTCCGTAACGGGAGACCAGCCCATAGGTTGGTTTTAGACCAACTACACCGCAAAAGGACGCCGGTTGACGAATCGAGCCACCTGTATCCGAGCCAAGGGTATAAACCGCTTGATCAGCAGCAACAGCAGCTACGGAACCTCCGGATGAACCTCCGGGTACCCGCTTCAAATCCCAAGGATTGCGCGTGATGTTAAATCCCGAGTTCTCCGTTGAAGAACCCATGGCAAATTCATCCATGTTAAGCTTGCCTAAAAGGATTGCTCCGGCCTCATATAATCGCTGTGTTACTGTAGCATCATAGGGCGGA
>NZ_CEVWNY010000102.1:0-11621 GCF_982384815.1 Desulfitobacterium sp.
CGATATTCATCGAGGGTTGTAGCCCCCACCATATGCAGCTCTCCCCGAGCCAGCAGGGGCTTAAGCATGTTACCGGCATCCATGGCACCTTCTGCGGCACCTGCCCCGACAACTGTATGAAGTTCGTCGATAAAAAGAATAATATCCTCTCTTTCCTGGACCTCTTTGAGAACGGCTTTTAACCTTTCTTCGAACTCGCCGCGATATTTGGCACCGGCAACGAGTGAGCCCATATCAAGAGCAATGACCTTTTTGTCTTTAACCGACTCGGGAACATCTCCCCGGACAATTCGTTGGGCCAATCCTTCGACAATTGCCGTTTTACCTACTCCCGGTTCGCCAATCAGGACCGGGTTGTTTTTGGTGCGCCGGGAAAGAATCTGAATAACTCGGCGGATTTCCTCATCGCGACCGATGACAGGGTCTAATTTCCCCCTTCGTGCTTGGTCCACAAGATTGCGACCATACTGCTCTAAGGCCTGAAAGGTTCCTTCCGGGGTTTGACTGGTAACCCGCTGGGTACCCCGGACTTCCCGAAGCGCTTGGAGAAGTTTTTCGCGATTAAGTCCCTCTTGCTTAAGAATTCTTTCTGCGGCTCCTCCTCCTTGATCAAGAATAGCCAACAAAAGGTGTTCTGTGCTTACATATTCATCTTTAAAGGTATCCATTTCATCATGGGCAGAAACCAAAACATTACGAAGCCGGGGAGAAATAGTCAACTGGACATTGGCACCGCTTATCCGCGGGAAACGGTTGACTTCCTGGCGTATTTTTGAGGCCATGGCACCTACGGTCACATTTAATTTTGCAAGTACTTGGACAACAACCCCTTCACCCTGCTCAAGGAGAGATAAAAGCAAATGTTCCGGTTCTACTTGGCTGTTGCCATTCCTTTGAGCCATATTCTGAGCTTGGCTAATCGCCTCCTGGGATTTTTGGGTAAATCGATTGGTATCAAAAGACATGTCAATCCCTCCTATATGAATCAAGCTATTATTAGTATTGGTAAATCTTTGCTGACAATGTAATTATAAGCTTTTAGTTGACGAAGGTCAATAAAGGTCAGAGTATTTTTATTTATTTTCACTTTCATTTTTTTGGGGGATCAAGACGACCAAGGCTTGACGTTATAAAAATGCCCTCCCTGATAGCAATATTACTATGCGGGGAGGGCGTTTACTTTCTAAAACTTAGTCATCAATAAGCTTAAGTAGGTCTTTTTTTACACGGGCCAAGGTACTTTCCAGTTCCTCAGCCTTGGTGGCCTTGATATTAAAATAAAACTTAATTTTCGGTTCGGTTCCCGAGGGACGGGCCATGACAAAGCCACCTTCATGGAAGGAATAGCGAATCACATTGGATTGTGGAAGAGTAAGCTTATAGCTCTGGGTTTGGGGTATGATTTGTTTACCCATTCCCAGTTCATAATCGTCAATTCGTTCAATGGGTATTCCCCCCAAAAAATCTACTTCTGTTTCCCTAAGCCTGGTCATGATCCGGTTCATTTTTTCTTTACCTTCCCGCCCTTCGAGAGTTAGGGAAATTTGATCATCGATAAAATAACCGTATTTTTGATAGATATCTTCAAGGACATCAAGTAAGGAACGCCCTTCCACCTCTTGATAATAGAGGGCGGCTTCCGCTAAAAGCAATGAAGCAATAATCGCATCTTTATCCCGTACAAAATGACCGGCTAAATATCCATAGCTTTCTTCAAATCCAAATTGAAAATCACCTGTTCCCGCCTCTTCCATCTCCTGCTCTTTTTCAGCGATGAACTTGAAGCCGGTTAAAACATTTTCAATCTGCACCCCTAAATTCTTCACCATGAGGTCGGCTAAATCAGTAGAAGCAATGGTTTTAATAATTACCGCTTTATCCGGGAGAATTGCTAGCTTTTTCTTCTGAGTGATTAGATAGTAAGTCAATAAGGTGCCGATTTGATTGCCTGTAAGTTGTTGATAATCTCCCCTAGGGGTTCGAAATGCCATGCCAAGACGGTCGGCATCGGGATCGGTAGCGATTAACATCTGGGCATTTAGGACTTCACCATATTTGCGAGCTAAGTCAAAGGTTGAGGGAATCTCCGGATTGGGATAAGGAACTGTGGAAAATCCCGCATCCGGCATTTCCTGTTCCGGTACCGTAAAAACCGCAAACCCCATTTCCTTTAATACCCTACGTACCAGTATGTTCCCGGCTCCATGCAAGGGAGTATAGACGATGGATAACTTTCGGCCTTTTTCTTGAGTAAGATCCGGATATAAAGCCAGTTCTTTAATGTTTTCAACGTAAGCTTTATCAATTTCTTCGCCGATCCTAATGAGTAGTCCCTTTTCCAGAGCCTCCTCTTCCGCAAGTGGACGAAGATCGTCCCAGCGTTCATGTGCCTTAATATGGGCAAGAATCTGGTCGGCACGGTCCGGCGGTACCTGACCACCATCCTCCCAATATACTTTATACCCATTATATTCTTTGGGGTTATGGCTGGCTGTAATAACGATTCCAGCTTGAGCCTTAAGATAACGGACAGTAAAAGAAAGCTCCGGTGTTGGACGTAAGGCATCAAAAAGATAAGCTTTGATTCCGTTACGGGCAAGAATTAAGGCTGCTTCTAGGGCAAAGCGATCGGAAAGGTGTCTTGAATCGTAAGCTATGACTACACCTCGTTTTTTCCCCTCTTCCCCTCCCTCAAGGATCAAATCAGCTAATCCTTGGGTTGCCTTACGGACTACATAGGTGTTCATACGATTAGTTCCGGGACCAAGGATTCCCCTCAGTCCGCCGGTACCAAATTCTAGATCCGTGTAAAAGCGATCTTCTATTTCCTTGGGGTCTTTTAAGGCAGCAACCTCGAGGCGAGTTGCCTCATCGAAATAAGGATTTGTGGACCAAAAGTGATATCTCTCCTGTATCATTTTTCTTCTCCTCCACTGTATTTTTCAAGTAATGTACGCACAAATAAAAAAGCTCACAGATTAACCTGTAAGCTCATGTAAGAAGCAACATTATTGGTTACTTTTACTGGGTAGGTAAAACCAGCAAACCTACAAGGCCCGGTCCGGTATGAACACCTAAAGCGGGACTAATCTGACCAAAGAATACTTCTTTGGCATTAGGATGTTCGAGAGCCACATTTTCCAGAGCTCTTGCTTCAGGCTCAGAACCCCCATGGACGATGGCTATGCTAGCCACACTTTCCCGCAAATGGTCTAGAAGTACTTGTTTGAGTCTTTTTAAAGACTGTTCGCGACCACGAACTTTCGCAAAAGTATAATACTTGCCTTCTTCGTTAATGGAAATAATCGGTTTCAAGTTAAGCAATTCGCCAATTGTTCCTGCTACGTAGCCAATCCTTCCCCCCTTTTTTAGATATTCAAGGGTGGAGAGAACATAATAGCCCTTGATTTTTCCCACGGCCTTCTTAGCAGTATTAACCACCTGTTCAAAATCCAAGGTGCGACGGCTTTCGCGGGCTGCTTCAATAACCGTTAGTCCCAAGCCCATCGAAAGAGTTTTGGTATCCACCACTTCTATGATCATATCTTTAAAATCTTGGGCAATTAATGATACTGCTTGAAAGGTGCCGCTTAAACCACTGGAAAGATGGAGGGCCAAAACATGAGTTACTTTCTGTTCACGCAAACGATTAAATACGGCATGTATTTCTGCGGGAGAGGGCAAGGAAGTTTTCGGAACCTCCTGCTCTAAAGAATCGTAAACCTCCTGAGGCGATATGTCCACACGGTCCCGATACTCCCGGTCATGATAAAGTATATGTAAGGGTAAGACTTCAATTCCATATTCTTTAATAATTTCCGGCTCTAAATCACAAGCACTGTCGGTGACAATGGCAATCTTTGTTTCTAGAGAACAATTAGGCTTTGACATTCGCAAAGGTCCTTTCTACGTTGAAATTTGAACAAAAATAACGAAAACGCAATCTAATGGTAGTATATCATAAGTTAATAATAATTTTGAATAGAAAATCAAAGTTTCTAACGAAATTTTCAATTATTTCGCTCGTATACTCAATTAAAGCTCAGCCAGGGCGATAGCACGCTCACTAACCTCTTGATAAGCTGTGGGATGACTATCAATCTCCCCTGCCTTATCAATTCCCCGATAGACACAACATCCAAAATACTTGACATCGAGTACATGATAGAAGTTCTTAACAGAACGTTCAGCACAGGCAAAAACATCCGAAAAATCCGTACCGGCTGCGGACAGGAAAAGCCCGTGACGGGGCAATCGCTTGTCATCCGAGATAACCGGTTTTTTAAATACGTACTTTAAAGCCCAGAAGGTTTGCATCCGGTCAATAACCCCTTTCATCTGTGCGTTAATCCCCATAAAAAATACCGGAGCAGCTACTATTAGGCGATCGGCAGCCACTAATCTTTTTTGTAGGTATTGAATGTCATCATTTTGAACACACTTACCCGTCTTGGCGCAAGCATTGCACCCCAGGCAGGGAGAATATTTCAGCTCACGAATATTGATAACCTCGGTGGTATATCCAGCTTGGTTTAAAGTTTTAATCCCAAAGTCCAGCAAACGATCAGTATTGCCATTTCGTCTGGGACTTGCGGCTATACCTAAAATATGCGGTTTCATTTGACCACCTCGTTTTTTACTATATAACTTCCATTATATACGATCTTCCAGATATAGTAAAAGCGAGTGCCTATTTCATTAGGAACTCGCTTTTACCTTAGTACACAGAAAATATCTTGGCAATATTTTATTTGTTGGGTGCCCGACAAATGACCAGATCCTTTCTATGGATTCATTATTTTAATGCTTACTTTTGCTTGCAATCAATCTTTGGATTGGTTAGCTTAATCGGTTCCAAACCAACCGATGCCAGGATTGCTTCAATAATAAGCCTATCTTTTTCACTCATTGAACTCCCCCCTTCAAATTTATTTCTTAATCATAACAATTTTATCATTTTATTACAATAGGAGATTAAAGGATAACTTGTAATATTTTTTGATATTTTTTAACCCACCCTTTATCTTATGCTGTTAGGTTAAGTTTATGCTAATAATTCAACAAGAAACTTTTTTCTTATTATATGCTTTATGCTCCTTTTTGTTCCACAAGAACCCTGCTAAAACTGTAAGAATGATGGCAACGGTTAATCTAATCAGGAGTAAGGGCCAAACGGAAATCCCTAGGGGAAGAAAAATCAGGGTGTCTTCCACAACCGCATGGCAAGACACCAAAAACACTGTTGCCAAATACATGTCTTTTGGCGATACCCCGTTCTCCTTATAAGATTGAAGCATTACACCGGCTCCGTAAGCTAAGCCGAAAGCTATTCCGGCAGCTAAGGTCAGCGAAGAGTTTTCTTTCATTCCCAAAAAGCGGGTTGCGGGTGATAGCCATCGTGAGAAAATCTCCAGCCAGGCTAATTCCTTAAGAAATTGGATGGCGATCATAATGGGAATAATTATGATCGCCATTTGTACTATTCCCAGCAAGGCACTTTGAACACCGTTAAGAACTATTTCCCCCCAACCGTTTAGTGCATCGGGGGAAGAAGCAACTAAGCCGTATTGAGCGGGTTCACTTCCCCCTTGCCAGCCGATATTGATAATTACTGCGGAAATAAGGGCTAAAGCAACCCTGATCCCTATAACTACCCAAATCTTTACCCCTAGCTTTGTCACTACCGAAGATTCTACAAGGAGATTATGAGAAAAAGAAAGCATAATGGCCAAAATGAATACATGCTTCACAGTAAGATCAAGGGAAAGGATAGCACCTATTGCCGCATAAATATTAAGAAAATTACCAAAGACGAGAGGAATAGCCGCTTCTCCAGGCAGTCCAATCCACTTCATCATGGGATTCAGCAGGGAAATCAGCCAAGGCAGAATTGGTGTATACTGTAATATTTTTACAAGTAAGGTAATTGGGAAAATTACCTTCCCTAATTCCCATAATGTATAGAGTCCATTCTTCAAACCACGTCTTAAAGTATTCATTACAGCCTCCAGCTATGAACTATGATTAATGGAATAACACATTTCATATTGAATATCGGAAGGGTTAATACCTATTCGGGTTAAATAAGCGGTGAGCCAGTCTTTTGGTTGATTGGTTAGGATAAACTCCCCTTGAGTTAAGGTTAAAACGGAAGAAAGCAGCTTATCTGCCTGATCCCAAGCTACAGTCCAAGCGTCCAGCAAAAGGTGAGTGTCTTTGGTTAGAAGCATTCCGGATTTTTCGTCAAAACTAAGCCATGCCGACACAGAGGAATAATGTCGGAGGTATGCTTCGCGTCTTTGCCAGGCCGGATTAAAACCAGCCTCTTTTCTTGCTTGAAAATAATCCTCTAACTGCATTTCTCTAAGGTAAACCCCTTGGTTCCGCAGATCTTTAAGCTCAGTTAGGTTTTGAGAGTAGCGATAAACATAAAGTTCCCTGGTTTTTTTAAAACCAACTTTTTTATAAACCTTATAGGCAAAATTTTGACTTAATACTTCAAGCCAGAGTCGTTGAATGGTAAGCTTCTTTGCTCTTTCCAGTTGATTAAGTAACAGCGGAGTAAAGAGATCCCTTCCTCTAAAATCCGGAGCAATACAAGTTCCGGCAATCCAACCCATTTCCTTGTCAACACCTAACAGTGAAAACCCTACTATTTTCTCGTGATGTTTAATGGAGACAGAATTGGTTAGATCCACATGATTCTTTTCGATCCAAGCTGACATTTGGGTTTCGGAAAAATAATTTTGGTAATAATAACCTTCCCAGCAGCGATTCCAAGCATAAGTTAGCTCAGCTAAATCAGTATTAGCCAAATCAGAATACATAACCATAAACTTATTCCTTTCCAAGTACCGTTGGATTAACACAGTTAGGTGGAATCTCCCCTTGTAGGGACTTGATTAGATTTTCCGCTGTACAAAGAGCCATTGCCCTACGGGTTTTAATCGTGGCACTACCGATATGGGGAAGGGCAACACAGTTTGGTAAGGTTAGTAATGGATGACTCGGGGGCAAAGGTTCCGTCTCAAAAACATCAAGCCCTGCAGCATAAATTTTTCCCTTTACTAGTGCTTCATAGAGCTCCGCTTCATTAACAATGCCACCCCGAGCCGTATTGATTAGAATTGCTGAAGGTTTCATGAGCTCTAGTTCTCTTTTCCCGATTAGATTATGGGTTTGTGGTGTGTAGGGAGTCAAAATACAGACAAAGTCCGATTCTTTTAGCAGATCATCCAGCTCCCGATACGTTGCTCCCAAGCGATTTTCCACCTCGGGTTTTCTAGTTCGATTATGGTATATGATTTCCATATCGAAGCCCTTGGCCCGCTTGGCTACTGCTTCCCCGATTCGCCCCATCCCTACAATTCCGATGGTTGCTCCGTAAATATCTTGTCCGGCTAGAAGCATCGGCGACCAGGTCCGCCAATTTCCTTGTCGTAAAAATTGCGAAGCTTCTTCCATACGGCGAGCAGTTGCCATAAGCAAAGCAAAAGTAAGATCTGCCGTTGTCTCAGTTAAAACTCCAGGGGTATTAGTAACGATAATTCCTCGTCGGGTTGCGGCTTTCAGATCAATATTGTTATACCCTACAGCCATATTGCTAACAACTTTTAAATTCTTCCCTTGAGACAGCAAAGACTCATCGACGGACTCGGTCAGCAGACAAAACAATCCGTCAACTTCACTAATTTCTTCTTCTAAAATATGGCGGGGAACCGGGGTATCTGCTTCCGACCAGACTCTAACCTCACATTCTTTTTGAATCGAGGCCAATATATCGTCTGGAATTTGACGTGATATAAAAACTTTTGGCTTCAAGGTTTATCCCTCAATTCTAATTTTATTTCATATTGCCTAGATTATCATAACCTACATAAAAAACAAAGAGCGTCCATTCTGGACGCTCCAACGATTTATCTATTAGAAGATTACACCAAGAGCAATCAGGATCAGAATTGCAATAGCGATAATCCCTACGCCGACACAACTGCCAAATCCGCCTCCGCATCCGCAGCCACCATATCCACCGTATCCACCGTATCCGTACATAAATGTTATCCCCCTTTCAAATGTTAATTTATTGCCTAAACTTAGAATACAATGCCCATGGCGATGAGCAGCAGAATAATAACAACCACAACAGCGATCCCAGCAAGATAGTTTGGTCCTCCACCACACTCATAACCTGCACCTAATGCCATAACATTTCCCTCCTGTATCTTTTTGCTTTGGAATCTTTTTCCTAGTTTAGGTTATGTTACCTGACTTTGGATTGTTACTAGATTATGGAAGAAATGCTTTATAAAAAACAAAAGCCTTTGATCATTTGATCAAAGGCTTAATGAATTAAATAAATCCCGCAAAGCTCCTCCAACGAAGAAGATTTCCCTGGGTAATAGAGCTGACTTTAGACTAAACCATAAGGGTAAATAAATTGAACTTATTACACTAAAGATTTTTAGATATTGGATGACATAAGACTGTTACTCTGGAAAGGTTCTTCGGATTCCCACAAAGCGAATGTCCAAAAGTTAGAAATTAGGTTAGGATATTCAAGATCTCGAAACCGTTGGATTTAGATACTCGAAATGGATAACCTGTAAATTCTCTTACTGACTTGGAGGAGCCCTGCGAGAAACTTGACTGAATCTTTTCTACACTTATATAATAAAATAGATAACTTCTTCTGTCAATATTTTTATACTAGGAAGATAATGGGATTTGCGTAACATATTTATGAATTAACGGGAGGTATTACCATGAGAGCACAATTTACTTTAACCCCAAGTGAATCGAAACGCCTTATTGCTAAAGGAGTCAAAGCTTTGCCTAGCATTCAAAAAGCACTTAGAGATCATACCATCATCCTTGCCGGAGGTACCACCAATGGGTTCCTCTTGGAGGAATTTTTGGGTGAAATAATTGAAGAAAAAAGCCGTTATACCGTAGGCATGATTTCAGAAGGAAAAACAGGGGTAAGCGAAGAAGAAAACAGGATTAATCCGTACGTAATAACCAAGGGGCAAGCATTAGATTCAACTGTACATTGGAAAGAGATTCTTCCTCAATTAAAAACCGGCGATATTTTTATTAAAGGTGGAAATGCAGTCGATCACACTGGTTTAGCGGCCGTTTTAGTTTCTAATTCTATGGGAGGAACCATCGGCACTGCTGCCGGTCCCCTTTATGCCCGTGGAGTTGAGCTGGTTGTACCTATTGGTCTTGAAAAACTTATTCCGGATGTGCGTGATGCTGTGGAATTTATGGCTTTAGCCCATGTGGATAAGGCAATTGGCGATAAAGTCGGGCTCATCCCCATGCTAGGAGCAACAGTTGTTACGGAGACCTCCGCTTTAACATCTCTTTTCAAGGTAAAGGCTAAATGTATTGGTGCTGGTGGTGTAGCCGGTTCTGAAGGATCGGTAACTCTTGTTATTGAAGGAGAACCTACAGAAGTAGAGAAAGCTTTTGCTGAAATTCAGTCAATTAAAGGAGAACCATCGGTTAGATAATAAAAGATCTCTCGTCTTGCAGTCAAGACGAGAGATCTTTATTATAGGAAGATTAGTTAACAGGGATATATAAAACTTGGCCAGGATAGATTAAATTAGGATTTCTGAGATTGTTAGCTAAGATAATAGCCTGCATTGTGGTACCAAAACGCTGGGCAATTTTATAGACACTATCCCCTTGTCTTACCACATAAGTGAGTGGTTCCGGAGTTGGGGTCGGACAAGGACAGTGATGGGGATGTTGGTGATGTTGGTAATGTTGGTGGTCAAGAGGCATGCTCTCCGTTCCACAATAGGAGTAGTAGGGATTGCCTGGGTCCAAAGTTACTTGACCGGGATAGTAATTTGGATCTAACGTGACATAACCACCTGGGGGATAACAGCAATTTGCGGTGGCAAAATGCCTTGTGTGTGCAGGATGCATACCCATCATCTGATCGGTGCCATTCATCATCATATTCATTAGATTTCCTCCTCATATCAATAACCTGACGGTGATGTTTTTCTAAGGTTCTCGGTTAATAGTAATATATGGGAATGGAAGATAATGGAGTATGTACGAAAAAAATTCTTCTTAAAATGTCGAGACAGGCTCTCTTATTAAATCTACACATAAAATGGTAAAAAAGCGAAAACTATCCGGGTTATAGAACAGAATAGATAACAAATAATTTTTTTAAAACATTCCGATAAAAGAGGATTGACATTATCTAGATAAAACTATATGATAATAAAAAATAGAATATTAGTAGTATAGTAGAACAGTAGGTGTGAGGCGATAAGTGCACCCCTGTGGAGGTGTATTTTTTATTGCCTAAAGAAGAGGAGGTTTGTAGGTATGAAAAAAGGTAGTTTAAAAAAAATTCTCGGTGTAGGTCTAAGCCTCGTTCTGGCATTAGGGTTAGCCGGATGTGGCAACTCAACCCCTAGTTCAACATCCGGTCAGGGACCAGAACAAGGTTCTTCTCAAGGGGAAAAAGTGAATATTGGTATTATCCAAGTTGTCGAGCATCCGGCGCTTGACAAAGCTCGCCAGGGCTTTTTAGATGCGCTGGAAGCTAACGGCTATGAAGTTGACAAGAACCTAAAACTTGAGTACAAAAACGCGCAAGGTGACTCTTCCCTTCTTAAATCTATTGCCGAAAAATTTGCGTCCAGTAAGCTTGACCTAATTCTGGCAGTTGCTACTCCTTCCGCCCAAGCCATTGCCGGTGCTACACAAGATATTCCTATTCTAATTACGGCCGTCACCGATCCTGTGGAAGCAAAACTTGTTGATAGTATGGAAAAGCCAGGAACTAATGTTTCCGGAACCACGGATATGAACCCGATTAAAGAACAACTGGAACTTTTGAAAAAGTTAGTCCCTAATGTCAAGACTGTTGGTGTAATTTATAATGCCGCTGAAGTTAACTCAGAAGTGCAGGTAAAGGTAGTAAAACAAGAGGCACCCGCCCTAGGTCTTTCTGTCGTAGAAACTTCGGTAGCTAGTAGTGCCGATGTTCTCCAAGCTGCTCAATCTTTAGTCAACAAAGTCGATGCTATCTATGTGCCCACTGATAATATGGTGGTTTCAGCGGCCCAATCGGTAGTTCAAGTTGCCAACGAGAACAAAATTCCCCTTATTTCCGGGGAAAGCAGTGTAGTCGATGCCGGTGGCCTCGGCACAATCGGCATCAATTATTACAACCTTGGTCAGCAAACCGGTGAAATGGCTGTTCGCGTCTTAAAAGGTGCTAAGCCGGCTGAGATGCCGATTGAGAACCAAAAGAAATTTGATATAGTTTTAAATAAAGAGACCATTGAGCTTCTAGGCATTAATGTGCCGGCCGAAATAGCCGATAAGGCTACAATTAAATAATCAAGATTCATTGTTCTAGGCGAGATAGAGATAGAGATAGAGATAGAGATAAAAGAAGAAGCGAAAATATTGAGGTGTGTTTAAAATGATCTCCCAAAAACTTGTAGTAGGAACCTTAGAAATTGGGCTGATGTACGCGATCATGGTATTGGGAGTATATCTTACTTTCAGAGTACTGGATTATGCGGACCTTTCTGTGGAGGGCAGCTTCACGCTTGGAGCTGCCACCGCAGCCACTCTTATCT
>NZ_CEVWNY010000103.1:0-11605 GCF_982384815.1 Desulfitobacterium sp.
GCTTTGATTCCAGGTCCCATTAGCGTTAGTTCTTCGGAGTTTGATTCTATCCCGGCAATGGCCAAAGCCACGTGCGCATTTCCACCCCCTCGAGACCCCTTCCGTTTTAATACCCCAAAAAAGAAGAGCGCCCATACTGAAGAGTGCGGGGAACTTATAGCAGCTCCCCAACCAATTGCAAGCCCACAGCAAGTCCCCTTAGAGGGGAAGTGGCTAGCCCAAAGCCTTAAACATTTTTATCCGGGTGAAAACATCCAATGGAATTATAGAATTGAAGGACAGCACTTTCTTGCCAAGATCGATAAGCTGTTGGTTTATATTTTTCCCGAGGAATCCACAGAAGGAGCCGAAAAAGAAATTAATGAAATGATCTTGAAAATGCAAGAGAAGGGCTTTCGTATCTTCACTTGTTACAAAGAAGATCTGGCATATCCCCGCCGATTAGAACGAGAAATTCGCCGCTTTAAACGCTAAAACGAATCTTTCAACATCCTTTTACTTAAAATAGTAGGAGATTGTTATAGCAATGTCGAATACTAACATCTGCGCCGTGAAATTAAAACATTCGAATAGCTGAAAAGAGGGACTAGAGTGGCTGACAGATTGGGTATCATTATGAATAATACCCTCCAAGCAATTGAATCCGGCAAAGAAGAAATATTTTGCATTGCCGAAACTACCCGTACTGAAACCATAAGGCTTACTCAAGAGCTTGCTCAACTTAAAGCGGAAATTTCTAAAACGATAGAAGCAGTAGACAAATATCAACGAATCGAGCGACGTCTCCGTCTACGTCTCATGGAAGTTAGCCGAGATTTTCGCAGTCACTCCGAAAAAGAGATGATGGATACCTACAAACAGGCGACAGAGGCTCAAGTGCAACTTCAATTAGCCCAATCCAAAGAAATCCAATTGCGAAACCGTCGCGATGAGATTGAACGCTCCTTAAGACAAATGGAAAGCACCATTGAAAGAGCCGAAAATTTATTAAACCAGGTTACTTTGGCCATCAATCTTCTTCATGGGGGGATTACTGAGCTATCTCAAAACAATAATCCTGAACACAAACAAGAAATTGCCTTAAGAATAATTCGTGCTCAAGATGAAGAAAGGCGGCGAATTGCCCGAGAAATTCATGATGGCCCTGCTCAAAATCTAGCCAATATTGTTTTAAGATTAGAAATAGCCGAAAAACTGCTCGCACTCAACCCCGAGCGAGTGCGGGCAGAAATTACCGATCTAAAAGGTCTGGTTCGTTCTAATTTACAAGATATTCGACGGATTATTTTCGATTTAAGACCGATAGCCTTAGATCAGCATGGATTTATTTCTGCCTTAGAAAAGTATCTGCTTAATTTTCAGGAAACATATAAAATTACCTGCGACTTTAAGATTAATGGTCAAGAAAGACGTTTATTGCCGGCTGTAGAGGTTGCCTTATTTCGTTCCCTGCAGGAAGCTATGACGAATATTGCCAAACATGCCCAGAGTGACTGGGCCCGGGTCATAATCGGCTATGAGGAGAAGAATATTACAGTTAAAATTACCGACCGCGGGATAGGGTTTGATGCGGAGGAAGTGTTTACTGACCCCGGTGATCATTTCGGATTGATAGGTATGAAAGAGAGAATTGAAATGTTTAATGGCAAAATGATATTGCAATCAACCCCTAAGAAAGGCACAATGATCAAATTACTAATTCCAACCGATTGAGAGGAGGATGGGAATGATTAGAGTTGTTATCGCCGATGATCACCCTCTTCTCCGCGAAGGTTTAAGGCGAATTCTCGAATTTGAAGAGGGCATTGAAGTAGTATGTGAAGTTGGGGATGGACAAGGGGCTATTAATGTTTCGCGCAATTTAGAATTTGATATATTGCTAATGGATTTAAATATGCCGGGGGTCAATGGATTAGAGGCTTGTCAAGTAATTCGCCGCGAACGTGAAAATATTGGAATTCTTGTTCTTACTGTAGATGATTCAGATGGAAAGGTTTTTCAAGTTCTTCAATTAGGGGTTGCCGGCTATCTATTGAAAGATGTCGATCCTAAAACTTTAGTTGATTCCATTCGCAAGGTTTATGCTGGTCAACCGATCCTATCCCCGGCAGTAACCGGTAAAATTCTTGGTCAAATTGCCAATCCACATCAAAGCAAAGATACCTATCGATTAAGTGAAAGAGAATTGCAGATTTTGGCCTATGTTGTAAAAGGCTCATCCAACCGAGAGATTGGACAAGCCTTATATATTAGTGAAAAGACCGTAAAAAACCATTTATCTAGTATATTCCGAAAGCTAGAAGTTTACGATCGTACACAAGCAGCCTTAAAGGCAGTAAAGTTAAAGCTCGTTAGACTCGATTAAATAACTTTCTGGAGGATTGCATGAAAATTAGTTTTTTTGGTGCGGCTCAAGTAGTAACCGGGTCATCCTATCTTATTGAATCCAAAGGATTCAGGTTACTGATAGATTGTGGATTGTTTCAAGGTTCCAAAGCCATAAAAGAGTTAAATTATGGGGATTTTCCTTATAATCCGGCTGAGATCGATGCCTTAATTCTAACTCATGCCCACACAGATCATTCGGGACTGATCCCTAAGCTCATCAAGAATGGTTTTCAGGGGAGAATTTATGCTACCCCCGAAACAGTTAAACTATGTTCTGTGATGCTTCCCGATAGCGGACATATTCAGGAAACGGAGGTTGAACGTAAAAACCTCAAGCTTGCCCGTATGCGCCGGGAATTACTAACTCCCATCTATACTGTCCAGGACGCCCTTAATTCTTTACCATTTTTTAATCCAGTGGGCTATAGTCAAACCACTGAGCTTTCTCCAAATATTAGTTTTACCTTTTATGATGCCGGGCATATCTTAGGTTCGGCATTTGTCAAGATTAGCATCAAAGAAGGTGACCTTCATAAAACAATTGTCTTCTCAGGAGACATTGGTAATTTCAATCAACCTTTTATTGAAGACCCCAGCATTATCTGCGGAGGGGACATTGTTGTAGTAGAAACTACTTATGGAAACCGCCAACACGAAAATAAGGACAATCGCCTTGGAGAATTGGCAAAAATTATCCGTGAAGCCCATCAAACCGGCGGCAACCTGATTATTCCGGCCTTTGCCATTGAGCGAACGCAGGATCTTTTGTTTTATATCAGAAAGCTCCAGACTCTTAAGGAAATACCTGTTATGCCCATCTATGTAGATAGTCCATTGGCTATTGCGGCTACTAAGATCTTCCAAGAAAATCCTCACAATTTCGACGAAGAAACCCTTGACATGATTAAACAGGGAGACCACCCTTTGTTAATGCCCAATGTGCATTACAGCCAAACAGCTGAGGATTCTATGGCTATCAACAAGATTGATGGTGGCGCGATAATTATTGCTGCCAGTGGGATGGCTGATGCAGGCCGTATTAAATATCACCTTAAATATAATTTGTGGCGTGAGAATTCAACTGTTTTATTTGTGGGGTACCAAGCTCAAGGAACCCTTGGGCGTAGAATTATTGAAGGTGCTAAGGAAGTTACTATCCATGGTGAAAAGGTTGCTGTACGCGCCCGTATCCGGCAAATGGAAGGCTTGTCAGCTCATGCGGATCAGACCCAACTTCTTGAATGGTTGTCTTGTCTTGGGGAGCATGCGGAAAACATTATTTTAGTTCATGGGGAGCCTGAGGCACAAAAGGTTTTTGCTCAAAAAATCCAGGAAACCTTTGCAAAAATTCCTTGGATTCCTCAACTAGGTGAAGTGTTGGAAATAAGAGGTACGGAAATAGTTCCTTATCCTCCTGCCCAGCCTTGGCTGAAAGTGATTGAAGAAGCTAGTAAACAGAACAGCGAAGTTCAACCTCTTGAACTTAAGATGCCTGCCATACTGCCTCTACTTCCTCCTTTAGCCCGTTCCAAATCGGGCCAGGCTAAAGTTACCCAAGTCCAAGTTAATAGATCAATGCAGCGCCTACGCCATCGTTTAAAAGTTCTTCTTGATAGCGGTAAACGGACTAATAATTTAGATTACGTTCTGAACATTATTGATACTATCAATCGTTGGCTGGATTCCCTGGAGAATCATAAGAAAAAATAAGCTTAAATAACGGCAAATTCCAAGGTTTGCTTCTTTATTCCCGCTAGAAATCTTAAGATTTCCTCCCGCCGTTTTACCGCTAATCGCTTACCGGCTTTTGTATATACTTTGTTAGGTAATGCTTCGGCAAAAGTCCGTGCTCGTTCTATAGCATCTTCAGGGGTACGAATGAGCTCATCTTGGCCAACTAAACTTAACAATCGTACCAGGCCAATATTGCCTAAGTTATCGAGGATATCGGAATCACGCAAATACACCGCTTCATCACTTTTACCCGGTTCGGAATAATACATGTGATACTCGATGGCTTCCAAGGCAATCGGTATCTTATTGCTGGGGAAGGCCATTCGTTGTAAAACATTGGCAGCAACTCCCTTAGAGCGTAGACAATGATCCACATTAGTTAAAGCATAAGTAGGATATCTTCCTACATCATGCAACATTGCGGAAAAATAGAGTATTTCATCATCAAGGTCTAATTGCTGAGATAATTCTTTAGCAAGATGATAGACACGGGTGCAATGTTTTACGCCCCATGCCGGATGGGCACCTGCTTGATTAATTATCTGAATAATTTCTTCTCTTTGCCTCATAGAAAACTGACCCCCTTTTTTGTTCTAACTAAGATATACGCCAAAGAGGAAAAGGAGTCCTTCAATCCCTTATGTTATTTGGTAATTATTAACACCGAAATTTCGGTTAGTTTCGCTTTTTATATTACTATTTCAAATCTAATCTTGTTTTACTCTGCAATTCAGTGAAAATAAGTTATAATAGTCCTTTAGAGGAGTGAATTATAATGTCCAGATCAAATCTTTATGGGAGCTTTGTACAAGCTCTTTTGTTTTCTGGTACCGTAGGGGTACCCAAGTATTTTTTAAACCACTATTCTGAGCTTGAGATCAGTCATATTGAGGCCTTACTTATTATTCAGATCATTAGCGAAATGGAAACTAATCCATATCCCTCCAACCAAGTTCTTGCCCAACGCATGAATTTAGATGAAACAAGGATTGAGGAAATGATTGCTCATCTCATGATGCGTAATTATTTGTCTATTGAAAAATGCTGGAATCCCGTAGAACAAAATACTTACTCAAGCTATAGCTTAGTAGGACTTATCGATGAACTGGCAGAACGCTGGGCTATTGAAAAGGTTAAGCATTATGAGGCAGAACAAAACCTGCATAATCAGCAAAAGGATCCTACCAAGCTGAGCCAGGAGAAATCTGCTACTACATTAGGACAGATCATTCGAACTTTTGAACAAGAGTTAGGGCGTCCCTTAACCTCTATTGAATGTGAGGTTATTGATACATGGGTTGCCGCGAATTTTTCGGAAGAACTAATTCTCGGTGCCTTTAAACGTGGGGTTATGGCGGGAATTCGCAACTTCCGTTATATTGACTCTATCTTAAGAGAATGGGAAAAAAAGGGGTTGCGTACTCTCCAAGAAGTTGATGCCGATGACGCCTACTTTCAATCAAGACATGAGAAGTCACGTCTTAAAAAGACTTCACCTCAGCAGCCAAATCGCAGAGTCCCCCCTGATAAATATGAGAATTTTTACCTCTAAAGGTTTGTCGATAACTGAGCTTTTCTTGACCGGAGTTTAGAGAGGGGAGAAGATACTGAAATGAAATCACTAAAGGATATTATGCAGAATAATTTTCTTGATGAGCTTAAGACAACCAATGAGGGAATAGGAGTGCAAAAGGGTCCCCTTAAACCTTCAGTTAAATGTCCTCTTTGCGAAGATCGTGGGATAATATTCGATGGGGAATCGGCACGTCCTTGTTCATGTATGCAGCAAAAGCGTATGGAGAATCTTTTTCGTCACGCTCGGATGGCCCGCGGGTTATTAGGTTGCCGATTCGATTCCTTTAATAAAGACTACTATCTTAGTCGCAGTTATCCTCAAGATAAATCATATCTTGAGGGTGCTCTGAAAGCGCTAAATGCGGCCAAGGAATTTGTGGGTTGCTGTCTAGAGGATTATCATGGCTTAGGGCTTCTTCTTATTGGTCCGGTGGGGGCTGGTAAAACCTTTCTTGCTGCTTCTATCGCTAATGCCTTAATGGAACAGGAACGGCAAGTCCTTTTTCTTATTGTCCCTGATCTCCTTGACCAGCTGCGGGCTACCTATAAAACCGATGAGAATGAATTAGATCTCCTCGATACGGCACGGGAAATACCTATCCTTATTCTCGATGATTTAGGTGCCCATAACTATACAGACTGGACCCGCAACCGCCTGTATTCAATTATTAACTATCGACTAAATGAACAATTACCTACAGTTATTACTTCTAATCTTTCATTAGAAGAGATGGAGGAATATTTAGGATCCCGAACAACCTCAAGGTTAATCCAATCCTGCCGCATTTTTAGAATGAATGTGGAACAGGATATTCGCCATCGCCAGTATCAGGAAAGAGAAAGAAAAAATTAATTATTAATTTTTTAAAAAAGTATGCATGTCTTCCTCCGGACATGCATATTTTTTGTTAGAGAAGAATGGGAATGGAGGTGCCTTAAATGGCCAAAATTATTGCGCTCAATCGCAAATACTTTACTTTAACCCTAAGTGCATTACTAATTTGTCTCCTTGGTATTGCCGGAGTAACCCTTTGGAAAACTACCCAAGCAAGCACAAATGGAACGTTACCTGAGGTTAAGATGCTCGGAGTAGCTGTAGAACCTAGCTCCTTTACTCAAGATCTTACTTATGGAACTGTAACCATTAAGTCTAGCCAAATTATCAACGCCAGCAAATTTGATCTTATTGCGACAATTCAAAATACAACCAATGGAAAAATGACCAATATCCCTGTAGAGCTGGAAGTTGCCCTTGTAGGTGATGATACGCAAAAGGTCAATAAAATGGGAACCCTTCCTTCACTAGATCCCGGAGCTACAGCAAGAGTTGCTTTTCGTGAAATTAGAGCCTTGGGAGATGCAGCCGGTAAAAGTGCTACAGCCGGACAACATAAAATCACTTTGAGAGTAAAACCCAATGCTGAGGGTGGTATTACTCAAGCTACTGAAGCAAGTTTCTTCTTTAATGTAGATTCCACTGTAAAAGCTCCTAATGCAGCAAAGTAGAGTGTACTTAAAAGTGGTGCAAAAAATTTTTGCGCCTCTTTTTTATATCTTCAGTAACGGGACATAATATTCGTAGATACATAACCATGAGGTGTTTTATGAAGATTTTGGCAGATTTACATACACATACTATAAGTAGCGGACATGCTTATAGTACCCTTACGGAGAATGCCCAGGCTGCTGCTCAGAAAGGTCTACAGGTACTTGGTATCACCGATCATGGTCCTAGTATGCCGGGGGCTCCAAATCTCTATTACTTTGGCAATTTTAGTGTTATCCCGAGAAGCTTATTTGGGGTTCAATTGCTTAGGGGGGTAGAAGCAAATATTGTCAGCTATGAAGGTGAGCTGGATATCCCGATACGGTATCTGCAAATGATGGATATAGTTCTAGTAGGACTTCATCTATTGTGTTATCCCGGCGGTTGTTCCCAACAAAACACTACTGCCTACCTTAAGGCTATGCACAACCCTTACACAGATATGATGGTTCACCCCGGACGACCGGAGTTTGATCTTGATCTAGAGAGAATCGCTTTTGAGTCCGCCCAATTGAATATGCCTGTGGAAATTAACAATAGTTCCTTATGTCCCGAAAAAGGAGCTGCTTGGGATAATTGTCGCCTTTTTACTAAGGCGGTAGCTAAATATGGAAGCCTGATCTTTCTTGGCAGTGATGCTCATTACCATGATCAGGTAGGAGTCCTGGATTATTCCCTTGAACTGATAAAAGAATATCAAATCTCCGATACTCAGATTCTAAACACATCACCGGAGCGGATCATGAACTATTTATATAACCGACGCAAAAAACGCTTAACTTCGGCCAAATCCTAGGCTATTCGAATAATTATAAATTTATCAGAACAGATCAGAAAATATACCATATATTGCTAAAGAAGGGGGGCAGGAACATGATCAGCGGAGATGGCTTACAAGCAGATGCAACTGGACAAAATATAAATATACTTCCCATTAATCTTGGTTTTATAGTATTTACCCGCATAACAAGTGTTCCCGGCGGCCCAACCCTCTCTTTCTTGCAGCCCTTAATTAATAGCCGACTCTGTTATGGTCCATGGGTTTTGATTGGTTCCCAGGTCTTATTATTGCTGGCAAAATATATTTTACGTTTGGAAAATCTGCCGGTCTTGGATGTTCCTAGGAGTCAAATGCTGCAAATTCCTATAACAGAACTCCAGAACCTCCTTCAATATTTGGGATCCCGTCAAACTGCTTCAATTGACGGACAAAGAACATTTTCCGGCATTACACCTTCGGAAGGTACCCCTACAGTTACATTTCCGACTGAACTTCCCCCTCAAAGTCCCTTTTATATTTCTTTGTATATTTCCACAGACTATAGTAAAGAGCTCTTCACTCCTAGCATGATTGCTTTTGTACCGGTTTTAAGCTTTCCGGGTCTTCGTGGAGCGTTACCATTTCTTATTCTAGCCTTATTGGCAGTAATTTTTGTGCGCTGCGTTGTTCCTCCCGAGACTACAGGAGCCAAACCTGAACCTAAGTCGAGCAATCGCCCAAACCAATTCCTTAATCTATCGTCAGAGGATATCATCCTAATTCTTAGACGTTTTGGCAGGTATTTCAGCAATAAATGATTTGTTAGAATCGATACTTTATTGTAGAATTGAGCCTGTGTGTCAGTTGTATAGTTGATAAAAGGAAGTGCAGTGCTTCATGCAACAAATTGCTAAGCTCGGTCGTGAAAGACTAACAAGTCTGGTGATACTTTTTTGTTTGGTCCTGACCATTTTAATTTCTTTTGGTGTAAATTTATTAGATGTAAAAATACTTAATATCGAGCTCATTGACCGTGAGTTGTATTCAGTAATTACGGAAAAAGGAAATGTTAATATTCATCCCAATGATATTCTGCGGATCGAAAGGAGCTATACAAAAGAATCGATAACCGGTGAAACCATCGAGTTGGCTAAAATCTATACCGACGAAGGATTTGTTTATTTCTCATCGAAATCTCCCTATGCGGCAATGGGACGGAAGTTAATGAATGCCGTTGATTATTACGGCCTACCCCTTTGGGAGCGACCAGGCATTGAATGGGAAACCGTTAAAAAATATGGTTACTCTATCGGTACCCCTTTGTCCCAAGTACCATTATTATTTTTCCTTATTTCACTACAGTATGCGGCTTTATCTGTTGGCGGTATTGCATTAATTACCCTAGTGTTTCCTTTACGTTTGGAAGAAGATGAATGGGAAGTTGCATCAAATATTAGCCAACGGGAGCAAGAGAAAACCCCGGAAGAGTCCTTGGAAATAGCAGCTAAATAATCGGCACACACTAAATAAAAAAAGAGCCTAAGGCTCTTTTTTAATACTTTATTATTTTGATTCTTACTAAAGCTAACGACTAATGTATTCAGCAAGATCGACAACGCGGCATGAATAACCCCATTCATTATCATACCAGGAAATTACCTTAATAAGGTTATCTTCCATCACCATGGTAGATAATCCGTCAACAATTGAAGAGGCCGCACTACCGTTGTAATCGCTGGAAACCAAAGGCAGGTCGGTATATTCCAAGATGCCCTTCAAATTTTTGCTGGCACTGCGTAGTACTTCGTTAACTTCTTCTTTGGTAGTATTTTTTTCGATTTCGGCTACCAGATCAATTACCGAAACATTAGGGGTAGGAACTCTCAAGGAAAAGCCATTCAGTTTTCCCTCTAATTCAGGAAGAACGAGTGCAACAGCTTTGGCAGCACCTGTAGTTGTTGGGATGATGGAAAGGCTGGCAGCGCGAGCTCTGCGCAGATCTTTATGGGATTGGTCCAGGATTTGTTGATCATTGGTAAAAGAATGGACCGTAGTCATTAATCCTCGTTTGATGACGAAATTCTCGTGGAGGACTTTAGCTACAGGAGCTAGACAATTAGTTGTACAGGAGGCATTAGAAATAATATGATGCTTTTGCGGGTCATATAGTTCTTCATTAACCCCCATAACGATGGTAATATCTTCTTCTTTGGCAGGAGCAGTGATTATAACTTTACGGGCACCATTTTGTAAGTGTTTTTGGCAAGCTGTTCCGTTATTAAACTTGCCACTGGATTCTATAACTACATCGACACCCAATTCTCCCCAAGGAATATCCCCAGGATCAGTATGAGAAACAACTTTAATGAGTTTTCCATCGACAGTAAATCCACCATCGATATGTTCTACTTCTGCCGGAAAAATTCCATGTACGGAATCATATTTTAAGAGATGGGGCAAAACCTGTCCGGTTGAGCGATTATTGACTGCAACAATTTCCACATCTTTTCTTCCGTAAGCAGCCCGAAAAACATTCCGTCCAATTCGGCCAAATCCATTAATGCCAATTCGAATTGCCAAAGTTACCGCACTCCTTTATTTCAATCTATAATTCGTTATATCCATTTGTTAGTTTAGCATTTTTTACAGTATGACACAATTACTTTTTAGCTGGTTAATGTGACATACTTGATAAAAATTATGAAGTGCTGCTGCTTATTTGTTTTTAAAGGATTGCTGGGCATAATAAGAAAAAAAGAATGAAGGAGGCTTAGCAATGCAAGTTACTGTAAGTCATGTAAAAGGTATGCACTTTGAAGGGGAAGGCAGTTCGAAGCTTCGTACTCAAATTGACAGTAGTGTTACCGTTGGGGGAACCGGATACGGATCAAGTCCTATGGAGTTAGTACTGATGTCATTAGCCGGCTGCAGCGGCATGGATATTATCGTCATTCTCGAAAAGATGCAAATTACTTACGATCGCTTTGAAATCACTGTTGTTGGCGAGCGAGCTGCTGATCATCCGCGAGTTTTTACGGATATCGAACTAACTTATAAATTCTGGGGAAGCAATCTTCCGGACCAGAAAATTTTACGGGCCATCCAACTTTCGATGGAAAAGTATTGCAGCGTAGCCAATATGCTGGATAAAGTAGTTAACTTAACCTATAAATTGGAAACCTATCCGAATTAATGCTTATTTCACCAAAAATCGTTTAGAAATAATTAATTTCTTTAAGGTTGAACCGCAAGTCAGCATTTGTTATACTATTTTTGTCCAATGTTGTCTAAGGATATGCAAGATAGGGGTAAGCCGCAGAATCGAATCATGCGGCTTTGTTTTTTTGAGTATGAGTAAAAGTTTTTATAATTAAAAAGAACACAATATGGAGTGAACTTAAAATTATGAAAAAAAAGCGCAGAATCCGTTGGAAAATGATTGTTGCTTTTATCTTATTCAATATTATCTTTGCGGGCTGCCTTGTTCCTATTGTATTATTTTGGGGACCTTTTCAAGCTCTAAAAGTAATGGCTGTAGGAGCAGTTGAAACTTCCCGTCACCCACAGGTTGTACGTTTTTTCCTTTCAGAAGAAAAAATCAG
>NZ_CEVWNY010000104.1:0-11549 GCF_982384815.1 Desulfitobacterium sp.
TAATTCTTTCCTCCTTTAACATTTAATATAATAATTCTTTCCTCCTTTAACATTTAATACTTAAAGTATAACATACACATTATTAAAATTATGTCGAATAATGACAAAAGCGGGGAATAAAGTAAATGAATAGATATTTACATTTTTACAGTGATTCTTTACTTCACATATCACTATTTACAAATAGAATTAATAATAATTTGTATAATGCCAAAGAGAATAAAGACCTTTAATATATTAAGCCCTAAAATAACAATCGGCCACAGATGATACACTGTAGCATCTGCGCCTTTGGATTTATTTACCTCTCTATTCAGTATATGTGTTACTAAATGTATTACTATGCCATAAAACAAAAGTTTGATAATAGCCAAAGTCATATTCGTACCTCCTTGATAAGATATTCAAAGTAATCCACATCTTTCCCCTATTATGAATTATAAGACAAAGATTAGTAAATTACCATATTCACCCTGTTGATAGAGAGCATATATTCTGTTATACAATCAAATAGTACAACACATATTCTATTGGTGGTGCAAAACACATGTCAAACGCATCGTATTTCACATAGATGCAACTCTGCTTATCTCTCCTGGGAAATCAATTCCTGCTAAGAAGTTTAATATTCAGACTGGTGAAACCTTATACTCTGCTCTAGCGAAATGTCCTAATCTGGTGATAGCAAAACCGAACTATAGATTATATAAACAGTGCAGTGAGGGTATGGTCGCTATTTTTAAAGAATATTCACCACTAATTCAACGGTCCTCGACGATGAATGCTTCCTAGGCTATACTAATATGGAAAGCCTTTATGGCGATCCTGTGCAAACAGCTTAAAGAGCGCATTAAAGAGGGACTTGGCTTCACTGTCAATATTGGTATTTCAACAAATAAACTCTTGGCTAAAATGGCGGGGGATCTCAAAAAGCCAGATATAGTCCACACTCTTTACCCGGAAGAAATTAAAGAAAAAATGTGGGAACTGCCAATCGAAATCTTTTTCTTGTGGGGCTAGTGACCGCCAAAAAATTACGTTCCAGAAACATAAAGACCATTGGTGAACTGGCTCACACCAATGTGAAATTGCTCAAAAAGTTCTTAAAAAGTCATGGCCAAGCAATTTGGAATTATGCCCATGGGATTTAAAATTCCCCCATTAAGCCTGGAGGGACAATTATTGCCAAGGGATATGGGAACTCCACGACAACCTTATTTGACGTAGAAGATCAAAAGACAGCTCACCTTGTTCTGCTTTCACTTGTAGAAAGTGTTAGCGTTCGGCAGCGTCAAGATCACGTGCGTGCCCGGTTGATAGCCATATCGTACAGAAGCAACGAGTTCTAATTTGCTCACATCTACGAAAAAAACCGACCCTACCGATTGCACGAATACGATATGGGAAATCACCTGTAATTTTTTCGATGAGATTTGGCATAGTCAACCAATAAGACATCTTGGAGTTCGTGTTTCTGAGTTATGCACTAGCGATTTTACGCAACTTAGCCATTTTGGAAAGGATGAAGAAAAGGAACGAAAAGTGGATAGAGCCGTAGATGCTATTCGTGAGAGATTCGGGGCAGCAACGATAATGAGATCAACTTATCTACACTCTGAACTTAACCCCATAAGCGGAGGCGTTCCGGAAGAAGATTATCCCATGATAAGTTCTATCCTTTAGTTCTCATAAATAAAAGAAAGTTTTTTTAAGAAAAACCGAGGCAGAGCCTCGGTCCTTTTTATTGTCCTTTAACGTCAGAAATCTTATATTCGTAACCATGAAGTCCCTTATAATACTCTGGATACATTTCTCCGCCGCACTTCCCGCAACTGAACTGGGGCGGAACAGTTGGATCCCCATCATCCATAGCATCAAATTCCCTTACTACTTCTAGCGGGATCTCCTCTTGCTCATCACACTGTAAACAAACATATTTGACCGAACTCTTCAGCAAGCTTCTCTCGCTTTGGGGCTTCTTCTTTTTGCTGAGTTTGCGTTTTTTTGATACCGGTGAAATTATTGATCATCCTTTCTAGGCATGCTCTGCTTGTCTCGCATTTGGCATGCTTTATTTTTAGTTGTCCGTCTTTTAGGCAGACTTCACCCTTGTATTCATAATAACATTGGCAATGGGGACATACCATTGGGTCTTTTCCTGTTTGCTCTTTTATTCGTTGCTCCCATTTCCTTCGCGTTACTGTCTTTTTTACTTTTACGATCCATTTTTGTACCTATTTTTGCCAAACAGAAACAAGAGTATTGCATTGCGGTTTAATAACGAGAGTATACACCATAATAACGGTTCGTTTTAAATTACTCAACCGCTATGTGCACGATTGATCGCTAGACCCCGCGAGATGAACACTTCTACTATGAATGTTTACCGTTTCTCTTGTCCATCATTTTTATCGTGATACTTGAACGTAACATTTTGACCGTCATATTCCTCAATCCGATGTAAGGCAATGGTGTCGCTTCCCGATTACTATGCCAGGATCGGGAAGCGACACCGTGTCATATCCATTATTCACTACCCGTAATATCGGCGTTGTCGGTGCATTCGCTGAAGAAGCCGAGAAAATAGCCAAACAACAGTAAAGGCAGACAGCTTAATCTGCTGTCTGCCTCACCAAATATCCATGGTAATGTCCCTATGGAAACTCTATTTTATTTGCTTTCTGCAGCGGCTTTAGTGACGACTACTTCACCAGTAGTGGAAGCCAGGACTTCACTCTTTTGATCACCGGCAGCAACAGTGATAACTTCTAAGTTGTACTTATAGGTGCCGGCTTCGTTGAAGGTTGCTTTGAATTTGCTTGCCCCATTGATGAAGGGGAATCCGGTTTGGGGACCATAAAGAGCACTGTTGTTTTCATCCAAAGTCAGATCATAGTACTTTCCGTCGTTTTCCAGGTATTGAAGAACAACATTTTTCTTATCCCCAGCGGTCAAGGTGATTTTTACCAGGACTTTGGTGGTCGCTGCTTCAGGATCAGCGACAAAGCTATTGGGAGCAGTGGTAACTTCAAAGTCAGCAGTTTCGCCGACGATTAACTCTTTAGCAAGGCCGGAAGTAATGGCAGGAGCCGCAAGAAGCTTGGCATCACCGGTCATTTGGGTGTTTTCTACTGTAAATACACGTCCATCTTGATATTTGATGGTAATTACAGCTTTTGTTGGTACATCTGCGACAGTTCCGTTGAACTTACCATAAGTCCAATAGCCATCAGCTTTAAAGGTACCATTGATGTTAAAAGGAGAAGAAAGTTGTTTGTCGGTTAATTCAAAGAGCTTAGCATTTGTAGCACGGGTAGCTGAATTGGTAGCAAGAACTGTCTTAACAAGGTCCTTAATTTCACCTTTTTCATCTTTGACGGCTTCTTCTTTGACTAAGCTAACTTCAATGCTTTCTAAATCAGCAGGAAGCTTGTCCACTAAAGAGAACCCAACATTATAACCATTGACTCCGGAGGATTGCATTACGCCAAAGTCTTCAGCCTTAACATGGTTAAGGGCTTCTTTGTTCAGATCTGCCGGGTTTCCGGCAAGCTTCTGATTCACAACTTCAAACGCACGTCCATCCAAATAAGTCACCTTGATAACAGCCTTAGTAGGAACATCAAGAACGGTACCGTTCCAATTTCCATAGCTCCAGAAACCATCGGCAGTAAAGTTGCCATCAATATTAAATGGAGTTGAAAGTTCGGTTGCTGTAGGATAGGTGTTGAAAAGCTTGTCAAGGCTTACGTTTTTAGCCAGCACTGTATCACCTTTGTAAAGAGTTACTTCAACACTCTTTAAGTCACGAGCGGTTCCATCAACAATTTGGAAGCCTACATTGTAACCATTTACGCCGGAAAGCTGCATTACGCCAAAATCTTGAGGACGAACATGGTTAAAGGTAAGTGCCTTATCAGATACAACTTTAGAACCACCCAAGGCAATGATACTTTTTTGTCCTAATTTAGGAAGCAGAAAATCTTCAGTATCTTTGCTGAGTTCATTATTGGTCAAGACAACGGGAGAATTGCTTTTAGCAGCAAGGGAAGATACGACTAGAGCATCTACAAGATGATCATCATAACCGTTGCCGACATAAACCTTATTGTATTCTAGATCGGTAAAGGTTTTTAAAACTTCCAGATTGGTAGCAAAACGATCATTTCCAAAAATACGGGTTTTGCTTTCCCCGTCTTTGCCAGGTAATTCTTCATATACCTTCTTACTGACAAGCGACTCACCGCCAAGAACATAGGTCGCTTGGATTTTTTCCTTAACTCCATCAAGATATTTGGCTTCAACCTCAGGCAGGCCATTTTGATCGGCTAAAAGAATCGGCATATTTTTAGCTGCTGCAATAGAAGCAACTGAAAGAGCATCTGCGTATTTAAAAGCTGTTGTAACCATGACCCCTTCTACATCTTTAAGTTGTTCTGCAATATTTTTAGCAGTCTCGAAGCGGTCCTTACCACCTAATTCTTTTTTAATTTCAATTTTTAAATCGTTGGCTTTGAAAGCCTTTTGAAGATCTTCCTTTTTAATTGCACCACTTACAGTGTAAACTTCTTCAACTTTTAAGTCTTTAAGTGCTTTAATGGTTGCTTCGGGAATTGTTGCACCATTTGTCAAAAGAATAGGTGCATCCATAGAATTGGCAAAAGGTGCCGCGGTCAACGCATCCACAAGGTTTTCCTTTTTACCGGAAGCTAAGATTGCTACCTTTGCAGTATCCCAACCTTCGCTTGCAACCTTTGCCGCAGTCTCAAAGCGGTCGTTACCATACAAACGGTCGATAGAACTCTTTTCAACTACTGGAACCTGGGTGTCCGCTAATACTGCTGCCGGAAACGCAGTGCCTAAAACCATGGTAGCAATGATAGCACTGGATAAAACACAAGCTCTCGTTTTTTTCATTCGAATTTTTGCCCCCCATAAATGATAGATAATTTTGCGCCGGCAATATAGATCAACTTATATCTACACTCATGCAAAATTGATCGTTTGCCGCTATACCAATCTTATATCAACAAAGTATTTAAATCATTAGTGTATTTTTGGAAATCAATGTGATATATATAACAATATGCATATGGATATAGATGTAGATATAGATGTAGATATACATATATTCAAACCTTATTGTAACTTTTTTATTCTCACTGAATAAGCTGGATTAGGGATTTTCCATATACTGGATTAATTGTAAGGCCCACTATTTCCTTAGGTAAGGAGGTTACGAAATGCACCTTTTCACACCGTCAAATAACACCTTAGGTACTCCCCAAGCCAACTCCCGATTCTTCCAAAATGATATAAATGCTACCTCTATACCGGCCTCTATACCAACCCCTAGCTCTAAACCCGCTGCATCATCTATACCCTCATCCACCCCAACTTCAACATCTTCTCCTGTTTCCTCCAGTCCAACTCCTACCATAAGACTACCTCAAAATAACATTATCCCCGCTACCAAACCAACCCCGTTAAAGTCAGAAGCTAAAACACCTGGAAATGCCAATCTCGAACTAAAGTCTCTTCTTCAGAAACAGGGCTCTACTCTTCTGCAAAATTTCGGACCTGCCTTGGCCCGAGAATTCGGGGCACCCTTGGCCCGAAGCATGGCTCCTCAAATCGCCGAAAGAATAGGTCCACCCCTCGCTGAAAAAGTTGCCCTGCCTCTAATAAAAAGAGTAGGCTTCCCCTTAGCCAAAAGGGTCGGCCTACCGTTAGCGAAAAAACTAGGTGGACTGGTTTTAAAACGAATTGGTTTCTAGGACCTTTTCCAAATCAAAGTGGCTCCGATGATTATCAAAATCAGGGGCCACATTTTACTTAGGGAAAACCAGGGAACCCATTGATTGAGCAGAAAAAGCACACCGAGTATAATCAGGATCAATCCTGCCATTCTGCCCCGCTGCGTGTTTTTTTTGCCGGTGTTGTAGAAATTGCCCGAATCGGATGAAGTGCCGTTATAGGAATCTACGCCAAAATCTTTGGCCGTCTCTTTAACATTATTCATCACTTCATCCACAATATCTTGAACATTGTCACCTCGCCCGCTATAGGACACTGGGCGGTCTACACGATCACTAGGTATGATCAATAAAGCGACAATATAAAGGATAATGCCTGCTCCACCCATAAAAAGCGTGATAAGGGCAATTAAACGGACTAAAGTGGCATCTACATCAAAATATTCGGCCAGTCCCCCGCATACGCCGCCAATCATCTTTTCTCTTGAAGAACGATATAATCGATTTGTCATGATGATTTCCTCCCTGAAGCTCTTCAGTATCTTTATCTATATTATTAACAGCTTCTTTCCTTTCTTAGTACGGACAAAAACTCGAAAATGTTTCACCATATTAGGAAATTTAACAAATTTAAAACAAAGAATAAAGGAGCCGTTCTCCAGTCAAAGTAGGGAACTGCTCCTTAAAGGTTAAGCTTTTTTTGATTGACTTAATTGACAAGTGGCTTGTAGGCTACAAAAGCTGCAATGGGTTTTACCGTGGGTTTCCGCTAAGTCGCGTCCAACCCCCATGACCATAGCGGCTGATTTCCGTGGAAGAATTAAGTTTGATTCTGTCAAGCGGAAATCACTATCACCATCGTTAAGATGAAGAAAATGAAACAGAGTCCGAATATCTTCGAGCTTTGGCCAGTAGTAGTGCCCAGGGCCCATTGGAAAAGTCATTTGCATGCCATGTTCCTTATAACGCTTCTCTAAATCGCTAAAAGCCACCGTGCTTGCTTTTGTTATATAGGCAGTACCTACAGCATCCATAGCGAAAGCTTTAAGCAGATGCCCCTTTTCACTATAAAAGGAAATTCGTTCCTCCAAGGCGTTCCCGATTGTCATGGCGGAGATAATTAGCTTCTCTGCATCCCGGCACATTTTGGCAAGTAGAGGGCTCGTCAAATTCAATTCATCGCTAAGCCGAATCTCCTGACCGCTAATATCTAAAAATTCTACTTCCCGCCAGATCAGGATAGGCTTAACTAACTCCCTAGCTTCCACGAGGATTTCACGATGAAGTTCTACCGTGTTTGGGCGCGGAGGGCGCTTTGAATAATCTGCTCCTTGTGCTTTAAAGACCTCATCCAGGGTAACCTCGGGTACAGGGATCATTACCAATTTCGCTTCGTCCATTTGCTTCCTCCGGCTCAGGATTCACTTCTTTAAAATTGTAACTTTAGTCTTCAAGCTTCTCTTCCCGGAAAGCTTTCAGATACTTACGTGAAAAGCGATCTTTGTTTAGTAATAAATCTGTGGCTGTGATGGCACTTGTCAGTTTGCGGTCAAGGGGATCAAGGATCGCTGCATCCATACCATAGTTCATGCAGAGTGCCAGAAAATAACGGTTGATCAGTTTCCGCTTCGGTAAAGAATGGGAAACATTGCTGAGACCGGAAACCGTTTTGACTTTGAATTTCTCCTTGATTTCCTCTAAACAGTGGAAAAACAGCATGCCATTTTCACTATTTACCGCCAGAGGCAGTACTAAGGGATCAATATAAAGATCCTCCGGCTTCAACCCTTCGGAACGAATTAGCTCAACAATTTCGCCGGCGATACGAATCCGCTCCTCTGCGGTCTTCGGGATACCTTGGTCATCCATAGTTAGAGCAATAAATTTACATCCATATTCTTTAATCAGTGGAATCATTCCGGAGATCCGGCTTTTTTCCATACTGATCGAATTAAGCATAGCCGTTCCCCGATGAAGCTTGAGAGCGTGCTCCACGGTTACAGGATCTACACTATCGATACAGAGAGGAACATCGATAACTTCTTGTACCGCTTTAACGATCCACTCCATATCTTCCACTTCATTATTACCCTGTGCAGTATTAACATCTATATAATCTGCACCACATTCCGCTTGTTTACGGGCTAGATCTTGAACAAATTCAACGTCCCGGTTAAGAATGGCTTCGCGGACGCGGGGAATTGTGCTGTTTAATTTTTCACCGATAATGAGCATCTACTATTTCCTCCCCTACGATTTTATTTGGCTTCGTTTATAGAACCGGATAAAAATGAGACAGGATAGGGTTGAAAAAATTAAGGCCCCGACAAGAGGGATGGTACCCGCTTCCCAACTGTATTGAGTCACGATACGACCGAGCAGCGGAGGGCCAAAGAAAAACCCGGTATTGAAAACTAAGTTAACAATTGCCATAGCCAATCCTGCAAGTTGTGGCGTCGGGACGGCCTCCGGGGCTAAAGTAAATATCGTTGTCGGGAAAAATCCAGGTAAAAACCCCATCAAAATCATCCAGGGAATAATCCACCCGACTGTTGGTAGTTGTAAAGAGTATCCATATAATACGCTTGTAATGACCACACTTAAAATAAGAATTCTTGTCTTATTACGAACGTGAGTAAGAACCCATCCGGCAAGAACTGTGGCAAGAATACTGGCCATGGCAGGAATACTTGTATAGAAGTTGGCAAGGTCAGGTAGTACTTGATGAACTTGGTTAAAATATTGGGGGGCCCAAGTCACAAAAGCACCATTGGCAAAGCCAAACCCACCAAAGGCAAGGGCTAAAAACCAAATGGCCGGACTCTTTAGGCCAAGACTAAAGGAAACTCGCGCAGCCGGGTTAGCCCCCTCTTCCAATGGGGATACATCTGGGTGTTTGGGAACGACAAGAGCATAGGCAACTAAGGCGAGGAGTGAAACTAAGGTTCCAAACCACCATACCCCACGCCAACCGAACAATCCTACAATGGGATTCGCACAATTGAAGATTATGAAGCTGCCAAGAGGAACCCAGGATGCCCAAATTCCCATAGGAAGACCGCGCTTTTCCGGCGGAAACCACATTGCTATTACTGCCGGCGCCACAACGGCAATTAACCCCAGACCAATTCCCTCCACCACTCTCCCCATGAGGAGAATGGCGGCATTAGGGGCTAGTGCCCCCAGTACAGATCCGAGACCTGTAAAAACAAGGGCCAAGCTTCCGCTAAGCCTTGCACCTAGGCGGTCAAGGACAAGGGCTGCAGGCAAGGATAGAATTATTCCAGCCACAGCAAAAATGGACATCAACCAGCCACCAACTGTCATATCTATACCTAATTCATTAAGCAGGATATTCATGACGGGAGGCACTTTAAATTGGTTGATGACAATAACAACACTTGCTAGATAAGTTACCCATAGAACAGCCCAGGCCTTTCGCACAAAATCACTCCTGATTTAAGATAGTAAACTGTTCAGAACTGATCCGTTATTTTGCAGCAAAAACTTTCTCTGCGACTTTTACAGCATCGCTGGCTGTGGAACCGAAGTAATCAGCTCCCACATATTTTTGCACAAAGTCATCAACATAGTTACCGCCGATCAGAATAGTAGTGTTTAGTCCTTCGGCACGAATGGCTTCAATGGTGACCTTCATGGGCTCCTGACAGCCGGTAAGCAAAACGCTCATGCCAACCAAAGGAGCCTTGTATGCTTTGATGGCCTCAATGAATTTTTCCGTTGGGACATCAACTCCAAGATCAATAACGTTATAGCCGGCACCCTTAAGAAGCATAACCACAATATTCTTGCCAAGGTCATGAACATCCCCTTTAACCGTGCCAATAACGATATTCCCACGATGCTGCTCGTCTGCACCGGCCAAATGGGGCTCGAGCTCGGTCATTGCTTCACTCATCATTTCTCCACAGAGGATGAGTTCGCTCAAGAAATAATCTCCGGATTCAAAACGAAGTCCAACCTCAGTCATACCTTCTTGAAGTCTTGCCACGATTTCCAAAGGCGGAGTCCCGGCAGCAAGGCGTTCTTTGACTATAGCTAGGATTTTGTCGTCTTCTAATTCTGCTATTGCATTTGCTAAAGCATCCGTTAAAGTTGCCATAAATGATCACTCCTCATTCAGATATTGAAATTAGCGGTGAACCCAAAACCAAAGATATAAATAGGCAAATGTATCGAGATTTTCCCACTCCTTTTTAATCATGGCTTCATCGCCGGTGAGGGTGCCGAAATCCTTCACTTTCTGTTCCCAGGGAAAGCAAACACCTGGGGGTAACCCCTTGTTAACTTCTGTTTTCAGTTGATCAGACATTTCTATCCCTCCTTAGTATTTTCCAAATTGACGAGCAGTCTCGATCATCGCCATTACATTTTCGACTTTGACATCCACCTGCATAACACCGGCGGAGTCAAGAATGAAGGCTCCATCAGCTGCATAGTCGTTGAGTAGGCGTTTCACATATTCACGAACTTCTTCCGGTTTACCATAAGCAAGCAAGGTGTTCGGTACGTTTCCGCTCAAGCAGAAGCGACCGCCTAGGATTTCCTTGGCCTTAGCCAAATCGGTTTGGTCGGCATGGAAAACGATACTCCGATCCGGAAGTTCAGCAATCTTTTCTAAATAAGGAGTCCAGTTTCCTTCTGCATAGAACATGGTACGTTTACCTTTTGCCCATAATCCTTCGATGACCTTCTTCAGGGTTGGCCAATAGAAAGTATCCCATTGTTTAGGATTCAAGAAAGGATAGCTTCCCCGATGGAGGGGTAAGAAGGCTGGGAGGACCGTATCGCCACCGGCTGTCGCCATGGTAAAGAAAGTATTGTGGTCAACAAGGACATCCATAGCTGCAAGCACTTTATCCGGGCGTTTCCGCAAATCCATCATAATCCCTTTCAGCCCGCGCAAGGTGTCTCCCAAGGTATCAAAAGGAGCCTTCAAAATACCGGAAATGCAAAGGGGCATACCATAATCCTTCGCCCAATGGGCCGCTGCTTGCTGGTTAATTCCGGTAGACATGGCCATAGCTGCCGAGCCTTTAATGAGGGCAAGGTTAGAACGGTAGGAACCAGGTTCGGAAAGCTCGCTATGAATCCTAGGCAAGTATGTTTCAAGAATCCACTGGGTCGGGTTCTCAATGAAGGCATCATAATCTTCAGGAATCATATATTCTTCTTCAACAAATTGGAACTGTTGATTGGGGTCAAGTTGATTTCCGGCAAATTTAAGATACTTTGCTCCTACCGCATCATGGAAGGAAGCCCACCATAGGCTCGGCGCGCCAAAAAACGCATCCATATCAAAATCGTCGAGCAGTTTATCCACTGCGGCAATATTTTTATTTAAGTCATAATAAATTTCTTGAAGTTCAAAGCCTGCATATTTTGCAATAAACTCACTAAGCTGTAAACGAATCGGAACCATGTCCGGTTTCCCGGCATCCATTGCGGTAGTATAACGAGTTAATCTTTCTTGATATAACTTCACTTTGTCCGTTGCCATAACGGCACCCCCTGTCTTTCTTCCTTTTACTTTACATAGCTTATGAGCAAGATGAATATTTCTAATATCACCCCCCTCTTCACAATCCGTCTAGTTGTATAGACAATTTCCTGTTGCCATAATATTACCTCAATTCCTTATAAGGAGTCAAGAAGAGTCTAAATATTAGAATAATCGGAACGTCTACCTAAAATACTTTGAAACACGAAAATAACTTACCCAACCTACTTAATATACAGCTTATATAATGCCTGGGTACCGCTATTTTCCTC
>NZ_CEVWNY010000105.1:0-11354 GCF_982384815.1 Desulfitobacterium sp.
GCTGTGGCCGACCTCTTTAACCTTGTGCGCAGCGTATTTCAGATCTATTAGGGAGGTCTGGATGTGGAAATATGGCAGATTGTAGGGATCGCCTTAGTAGTCTCCATTATGGGGCTTATTCTAAAACAGTTTCGCAAAGAAATTGCCCTTCAACTTACCATCTTAACTGGGGCAATAATCTTTATGCTGATCCTGGACAAGGTCAAGATCATCATTGATTTGCTTCAGAACCTTGCGGATCAGGCGAATATCAGCTCATATTATCTAATCATAGTCCTTAAGATCGTCGGGGTCGCTTATTTAGCGGAATTTGGCGCTGATATCTGCAGGGATGCGGATGAAAAAGCTCTAGCAACGAAAATTGAGATCGCCGCCAAAGTGGGGGTCTTAGTCTTGGCGATACCTATTATCGTAGCGATACTGGAGTCCATAATGAGACTCGTACCGTGAGGTGAAAAAATGCAGCGAGTAATACTTAGCTTTTTCTTCTTTTTTTTAATTTGGGGTGGGACAACTCCCCCTCTAGTCTACGCCGCAGGGGAAAATACGGTTGAAGTTAGTCCTATTCAGATTGAGCCTATTGAGGTCGAACTTAATGGGGCAACCGGGTATAAAGAGCCGGATCCTTCCCTCGATCTGGCTAATCAAGTGGATCTAACCGGGGTCCGGGGATTCTTGGATCAAATTGACCGAGATGTTCAGGAGGCTTTGCCCAATTTTTCTTTATCCCGCCTCTTTGATGATCTTCGCCAGGGCAATATTAGTCTTCATCCGGTGGTAATAGGGAAATCCCTGCTGGCTTTATTGGGAAGAGAAATTCTTGCCAGCGCTCCACTCATCAGTAAACTTTTAATCCTGGCCGTTCTTACCGCTGTCCTTCAACAGCTGCAATCAGCCTTCAGTGGAGGGGTGGGGAAGATGGCCCAAGCTCTGGCCTTTTTAGTTCTGATGGGTATAGCCTTGGCCACTTTTCAAATGGCTATGGAATTAGCCGGTAATGCAATCCAAACTATGACGGGATTCATGCAGACTCTCCTGCCGGTAATGATGACGATGCTGGCGGCTATGGGCAGTTTAACCACCGCTGCTCTATTCAAACCGGTAGTCCTGGGCAGCTTAACCTTTCTGGCGACTTTAATTAAGACTGTTGCTCTGCCCTTGTTTTTTCTGGCAGCGGTACTCAAGCTTTTTAATCAAATATCCAGTGAGTTCAAACTGAGTAAGTTGGCCGGACTTCTGGAGTTTACAGGAAAACTTAGCTTAGGAATCATTATGACTGTTTTTATTGGGGCCATGGCCGTACAGGGGGTTACCGGAGGGGTTGCTGATGGGGTTGTTTTGCGTACGGCAAAATACTCCGCCGATCTTATTCCGGTGGTGGGTAAGTTCTTCAAGGATGCTGTCGAACTGGTAGTGACCTCCGGGCTCTTATTGAAGAATGCTTTGGGAATTGTAGCTATTATCGCGATAGCACTGATCTGTTTGGGTCCGGTGGTAAAACTAGTGGCTATGATCTTGGTTTTTAAGATATCTTCCGCCTTGATTGAGCCCCTTGGTCAAAAGGAATTAGCCGATACGCTTCAGGAAATGTCTAAAAGCTTAATTTTTATCTTCGCTTCAGTAGCCTCCGTTGCGATCATGTTTTTTATGGCTGTTGCCGTGGTAGTTGGTTCCGGCAATTTGACCGTAATGCTTCGCTAAAGGAGGTGAAGTCTTGGAAAACTTACAAACTCTTGTCCGCAATTTGGCGATTATTTTATTGCTGGCCAGTTTTTTAGAAATGCTCCTTCCTTCCAAGTCCATGAAGGGTTTTATCAAATTAGTGATGGGTTTATTCGTGATCTCCGCGATCCTCACCCCTATTACTTCATTGCTGGGAATGACTATGGAAACGGCGGTACCGGCTTGGATAAAGACTGATGCCCAGGAATTGCCTGTTTTGGCTTCCGGGGAAGAGGGGGAGAAGATGGGGACCAATGCTGTTCAGAAGCAGTACAAAACCATAGTGATTAATCAGGTAAGTGCTATAGCCACAGCAGTTAAGGGTGTGAAGGATCCTCAGGTAAGTGTGGAGCTAGCAAGGGGGTCTGGGGGGTTAACAGATATACCCCAAATTAATCGCATTTATATTCGCCTGGAATCTTCCGGGCAAGGGGTTCAACCTGTCGAAGAAGTTCTTATTGACCTTAGCTCAACAACAGAAAAACAACCGGTTCTTTCGGAACCGGCCCGGGAAGTGCAGGAAAAAGTGGCTGCTTTTATGCAGTTGCCTTTAGAGCGGGTTATCGTGACGGAGAATTAAAATACATGCTCCCAGGGGTCATCACAGATAGAATAAGATCCTTCGCAAGTGCTCAGGATGACACTGCTTGATGTCATACTGAACGAAGTGAAGTATCTTGACCCAATACTAATTTCGATGTTTTCTTTATGTTGATTGCTGTGAAGTATTAGAGATAAAAATAATTAGGAGGAGTTTCGAATGAATCTTTTTAAGGATATCCAACCTAAAATTTTAATTCCGGCGGTGGTGGTAGTGGCGGCGATTATGATGATTTTCTATGGGAAAATCGGTAGTGAGAAAGTAGAACCGCTGACCCAGGTTGTACAAGCCGCTGACCCTGTTGAGGTTACACGGATCAGTACATTGGAAAAGGAGATGGAAAAGAAACTGGTTCAAAACCTCCAACAGATGGCCGGAGTAGGGAGCGTCCAAGTCTCAGTGACTTTGTCCTCAAGCCTTAGGTCCGACTATGCTACCAATGGCAGCGTTACTAAGAAGACCACCAAGGAGTCCGACAAGAATGGCGGAATAAGGGAATCCACCGAGGTAACGGAAAATAATCAATTAGTGATGCCTAGTGGCGCCGCCCAGCCGGTTATTGTCATGGAGGAACGCCCGACAGTTGCCGGGGTTCTAATCATTGCGGAAGGCGCCAGTGATCCTAAAGTACGGGAGAATGTTCATAATGCGGTAAGGACCTTGTTAGATATCTCTTCAGATAAGATCAATGTCCAACCAATGGGGGGAGTATAATGAAAGTTTTTACTTTCAAGCGCTGGCGCGACTTTTCTAAAGGACAAAAATTGGGAGTGGCTGGGGGAATCCTGGTTTTTTGCCTGATCATCGGCACTTGCCTAAGCCTGGTATTCGGTAATGAGCCCTCCAGTCTTCCCAGTCAGGAGAGCCTTCCGGTCACCGCCCTGGCAGGTGATATTGCCTTCTCTACAGAAGTCGTTAAGCACCAGCCTCAAGGGCAGGATTATTTTGTCAATTACCGGCTGCAACGAGAAGCTGCCCGTCAAGAAGCAAAGGAGATGCTGGCCCCCCTTATAAATTCTAATGTGGAAAAGACCAGGGGAGAGGCACAGGAAAAATGGCTTCAACTTACCCACAAAATCGAAAAAGAAGATCAGATAGAAAATCTCCTTAAAATCAGTGGAATCCAAGATGTGGTGGCTGATCTGGGGGCTAATGAGGTTGCGGTGATTGTTTATGCTCCTAAGTTAAGCTCCGAGGAAATTAAATTGATCCAAGATGCGGTTCTTCGGGTCACCGATATGGCAAAGGAGCAGATTCGGATATCTTACAGGTATTAGAAAACAGTATCTTGATTAAGTAGCTTCTTGCACATACCATTAGGAGATTAAATCCTTGCGTGGCTGTAAGTGCACCGGCGCGACCGGGTGAAGTGGCCTCGCGGCAAGCTATATACTGTATACTTTTGTATGATATTGTATACTTCTACCAGATTCGTTGAAAAAGGCTTGCCAGTTTCATATAATAAAACGTAATCTAAAGTCATAAGTGAAAAGGGCATGAGAGGGGTTATGTTTGATGAAACCGGTAAAAATTACAGATACAACACTTCGCGATGGGCATCAAAGCCTTTGGGCGACCCGGATGAAAACTGAAGATATGGTCCCGATTTTAAGCGAATTAGATCAGGTGGGCTATCACTCTTTAGAAGTCTGGGGAGGGGCAACTTTTGACGTTTGTCTTCGTTATCTGGGAGAAGATCCTTGGGAAAGATTACGGATCATTAAACAACACGTCAAAAAAACTCCTTTGCAAATGCTCCTTAGAGGTCAGTCTTTAGTAGGCTATCAGCATTATCCAGATGATGTAGTTCGGGAGTTTATCCGGCTAAGCGTGAAAAATGGAATCGATATCATCCGCATTTTTGATGCCTTAAATGATGTGCGTAATATGGTAGTCCCAATTGATGAAGCGAAAAAGGCCGGAGCCCATGTTCAGGCTTCCGTGGTCTATACGATCAGCCCGGTTCATACGCTGGAACATTATCTAGAGACGGCCAAAGCCCTGGTTGAACTGGGTGCGGATTCAATCTGTATTAAGGATATGGCCGGTTTACTCACACCCCAACGGGCTTATAAATTAGTAAAACTATTTAAGGACGAGCTAGGCATAATGGTACAGCTACATACCCACTATATCGGTGGTATGGGAACCATTGCTTACGTTAAGGCTGCCGAGGCAGGGGTAGATGTGATCGACACTGCCAGCGTTCCTTTGGCCTTTGGTGCCAGTCAGCCGCCGGTTGAACTGGTGGTGCGGGCACTGCAGGAATTTGAATTTGCCCCGGAAATGGATCTGCATGGGCTCTTTCAAATCGCTAATTATTTTGAGGACCTTCGTAAAAGCCGTGGCTTTGAGCGGGGGATCACCCGGATTTCCGATATGCGTGTCTTTGAGCATCAGGTTCCGGGAGGAATGATTTCCAACCTTGTCTCCCAATTGGAAGAGCAAAAAGCGCTCAATCGGATCAATGAGGTGCTTGACGAGATACCCCGTGTTAGGGCAGAATTGGGTTATCCACCTTTGGTAACGCCAACCAGCCAAATTGTGGGAACTCAAGCTGTATTAAATGTGCTAAGCAGGGCAAGATATAAATTAGTGCCGGCAGAGGTTAAGGCCTATGTGGGCGGACTTTATGGAAAGCCCCCTGCACCTATTGATCCGGAAATTCGTAAGCTGATTATTGGGGACGAGGATATTCTCACTATCCGTCCTGCAGACAATTTAGCACCTGGTCTCGAAAAGGCTGAACAAGAATGCAAGTACCTGGCCTTATCCCGAGAAGATGTCTTGAGTTATGCTCTTTTTCCTCAAGTGGCGAAAAAGTTCTTTTTAGAAAGACAAAAAGGACTTACGGTTTCGGCTAAGAAACCGGCGGTAACCCCAGCTTTGAAGGAGGATCCGAAAATGGATTTGAAAGAAATTAAGGAACTAATTAAATTACTTGGAGACACAGATATCACTGAGCTGAATTTAGAAAGCGAAGGGGTTAAAGTCTCTATCAAAAAAGGAACCGCATCCGTAGCGGCCACGGCAATGCCTGTGATGGGGACTGTGGCAGAGGTTAGTGTCCAACCTGTACCACCTGCTGACCTTGTGCCAATAGCAAAGGTTGCCTCAGTGACTCCGGCGGCCGCAGCTGCCCCCAAGGCCAATGTGGAATATATCAAGTCGCCTATGGTTGGAACCTTCTATCGTTCACCTGCTCCGGATGCCCCGGCTTTCGTGGAATTGGGACAGCAGGTTCAGGAAGGACAGACAGTATGCATTATTGAAGCTATGAAGCTGATGAATGAGATCGAAGCAGAGCTTAGCGGCAAAATCGTGGATATTCTGGTTGCTAACGGTCAGGCTGTAGAATATGGGCAACCTTTATTTGCCGTTGAAAAATAAGGAGATAAGTATGTTTAAAAAGATATTGATTGCCAACCGAGGAGAAATCGCCCTACGGATTATTCGTGCTTGCCGTGAAATGGATATTGAGACAGTAGCGGTCTTTTCCGAAGCGGACCGGGAGGCGATGCATGTTCGTGAAGCGGATCAGGCCATTTGCATCGGTCCCCATCCCTCGGCAAAAAGTTATTTGAATATCCCCAATATTATCAGTGCGGCTGAGCTAACCGGTGTGGATGCTATTCATCCCGGTTATGGCTTTTTATCAGAAAATGCACGTTTTGCCGAAATCTGTGAATCCTGCGGCATCACCTTTATCGGGCCATCCCCTGAAGCAATTGAGATGATGGGGGATAAAGCTACCGCTCGCAAGACCATGATTGAAGCAGGTGTTCCTGTGGTTCCCGGCTCTAAAGAGGTGATCACCGATGTGGAATATGCCGAAAAATTAGCTAAAGAGATCGGCTATCCGGTGATGATTAAAGCCTCAGCAGGGGGCGGGGGTAAAGGCATGCGCATTGCTCAGAACGCCAAGGAATTAGCCAAATCTATTCAAGCGGCTCAAAATGAGGCTCAAGCTGCTTTCGGCAATGGGGAGATCTATCTGGAAAAATATGTAGAAGAACCCCGCCATATTGAGTTTCAGATACTTGCCGATAAACACGGTAACGTGATTCATTTGGGGGAGCGGGATTGCTCTTTGCAACGGCGTAATCAAAAGCTTTTGGAAGAAGCCCCTTCCAGTGCGCTTACTCCCGAATTGCGGCTGGCAATGGGAGAGGCCGCAGTAAAGGCTGCACAAGCGGCTAATTACTCCAGTGCCGGTACAATTGAATTTCTGCTTGATAAGCATGGCAATTATTATTTTATTGAAATGAATACGCGGATTCAGGTGGAGCATCCGGTAACGGAATTGGTTACCGGTATCGATCTCTTAAAAGCCCAGATTCGTGTGGCAGCCGGAGAGCCTCTGGGTATTAGTCAGGAAGATGTTCAGATTCGGGGCTGGGCTATGGAATGCCGGATCAATGCGGAGAACCCGGATAAGAATTTCATGCCTTCACCGGGAACTATTGAAATTTATCATCCCCCCGGTGGCCCCGGGGTGCGAGTGGATAGTACTGCTTACCAAGGGTATATGATCCCTCCCTATTACGACTCTATGGTAGGGAAGCTGATCGTTTGGGGGGCTGATCGGGAAGAGGCTATCCAGAGAATGAAGCGGGCCCTAGATGAGTTTGTTATTGAAGGAATTCACACCACCATTCCTTTCCATCTTAGAGTGCTGGACAATGCTTTTTTCCGAAGAGGAGAAGTTTATACTAATTTTATTCAACGGCGGATTTTAGGAGAGTAGCAACAGCTTGCAACACGATTCACCTTTGCCAGAGGGGTATTCTTTTGTTATAATGACAAAAGATAGTTGCGGATTAATATGGATATGAGGTGAACATATGGAAAAACCAGATATAGAGAACGCCTTGGGTACCGTAAAGATCTCCGACGAGGTAGTTGAGATTATTGCCGGTTTGGCAGCCTCTCAAGTTGAGGGTGTGGCCGGAATGAGCGGCGGCTTTGTGGGTGATATTGCTCAGATGCTCGGGCGGGGCAAGAATCTTTCTAAGGGTGTTAAGGTTGAAGTCGGTGAACAAGAAGCCGCAGTTAATCTATACCTTGTAGTCGAATACGGGGTATCGATACCGGAGGTTTCCTTAAAGGTTCAAGGAGCAGTGAAAGAAGCTATTGAAAGTATGACGGGACTCACAGTTATTGAAACCAACGTCCATGTCCAGGGGGTTAATTTTCGTCCAGCTCCTGAGATTAAAGATGAAGAAGTTCCTCGGCTAAAATAAGCTATTAGATTACCCCCCCTGAAGTCCAGGGGGGGTATCCAAATCTAGGTGGTGAAAAGATTGTTGGGGTATATTTTTGGTGCCTTTTTAATCGGGATCGCCTCATATATTCTCGCCCTCAGTACGGGATGGGGCTTGCCTTATGCTCTTTTGCTGGACGGGATTCAGTGGTTAAGAGTTAATCCCTGGGAAAGTCTGGTCATGGCAATTTTTATTTTGATCCTCGGACTTCTGCCCTTTTTTAAACAGCGCAAAGTACCTGATAATACATTTCGAACCGTTTCTCAACTAGGCGAAGTCAGAGTCACGGTAGGGGCTATTGGCGATTTGATTGTACGCAGTGCTATGGCGATGAACGGAGTCCGCCAGGTTCAACCCTTGATTAAACAGCGAGAAGATGGCTTAGAAATTCTGTTAGATTGTCAGTTGAACCCTGAAGTGATTATCCCGGAGGTTTCTGAGCAGCTGCAAACTCGGACCAAAGAGGATGTGGAACGCTTTACCGGTATTAAAGTAGCCGAAGTGAAAGTACTGGTACGCCGCATCGAACAGGCTCAAGGGACCCGTCAGGTACGAGTTCGATGAAGATTGTTCTGAGCCTTCAACGATGAATAAGTCCAATGTTCGGCGAAGCCGGGTTTTCTATGAGTATGACAAGACTTTGGGACAAGGAACTTGTCCCTCTGCTTGAAATGAACGGAAAGCACTAGGGATAGCTTTAAAGCTTGAGGTGCAACATAATACTACATATTTTATGAGACAAGGGAACGTCCCTCTGTTTCAATAATAGGAGGAGCATATGAGCCGGAGATTAGCACGGGAAACCGCGCTGCAAGTCTTGTTCCAGTTGGATATGACTGGGGAGACACAGGGTCTGAAGCCAGTGATTAGCAAATGGGCGGAGGAATTCGCCGTACCGGAAGGAAGTATTCCTTTTGCTTTAGAGCTGGTAGAAGGGACCTTAAAATATAAAGAGGCAATTGACGAGCAACTGGAAAAGCTTTCCGAGGGCTGGTCTTTGTCCCGCATGGCTAATGTTGATCGCAATCTTTTGCGATTGGCTTGTTATGAAATCCTCTACCGGGAGGATATCCCCGGTCGTGTGACAATTAATGAAGCTATTGAAATTGCTAAACGCTATAGCAGTGATGAGTCGGGGAAATTTATCAACGGTATTTTGGATCGAATCATTGAAAGTGTAGATAAAAAGGACGGAAAAGGGAATGACCCTCTATCTGGGAATTGATACAAGTGCATATACTACTTCCTTAGCGATTGTGGACGATCAGGCTGAGCTTATCTATGAAGACAGAAAGGTCTTGGCTGTTCCAAAAGGGGAAAGAGGGCTTGCTCAATCGGCGGCCCTTTTTCAGCATGTGCAAAACCTGCCCCACCTTGTGGGTGCGGTACCGGGGAAACAATGGGAGAGAATTGCCGGCATCGGCGTAAGCACAGCTCCCCGCCCGCTCAAAGAATCCTATATGCCTGTTTTTACACCGGGTTTTGGGGTGGCCTCAGCAATAGCCTCGGCTTTAAGAATTCCTTTGCTCGAAACCAGCCATCAGGAAGGGCATTTAGCCGCCGGACTAATCTCCGGTAGAATGCGGTCGCAGCATTTTTTGGCGGTTCATATTTCCGGTGGGACTACGGAATTGCTGGAAGTCCACCGTGCTGAGCCGGGAAGACTGGAAATTGAGATTTTAGGCGGAACAACGGATTTACATGCCGGACAATTCATTGACCGGGTGGGTGTTCGCTTAGGGTTACCCTTCCCGGCGGGAAAAAGCCTCGAAGAAATGGCCCGTAATGCCAATCCGGAGGCGGCCACCTGGCTGCCTTCAGCGGTGAGAGGATTTGAAGTGAGTTTTTCGGGAGTAGAGACGGCAGCCCAACGTCTGATTGTTCAGGGAAAAGAATCAGCTGATGTAGCCAGGGCGGTTGAAGGATGCATAGTTCGTACTCTTGCAAAATTGATTCAAGCCGGCATCAATAAAACGGGTTTAACTAAGGTTCTTATCGTTGGCGGAGTTGCTTCCAATCAGTACATTCGCAAGGAATTGAGTAATAGATTGGCTAAGGTGGCCGAATTTTTCTGGGCGCTTCCCAATTGGAGCAGAGATAATGCCATTGGTGTAGCAGTTCTGACATCGGAAAAAATATTAGGAAAATTGCATCAGGCAGGAAATATAGCCGATGACAGCGAATAGTTATTTAGTTATTACGTTTTTTTATATAAAGTTTAGGAGGAGTGCACGTGTATCGGGTAGTGAAAAGAAGGCAGCTTGCTTCGGCTCCTGCCATTGTTTTGCTGGAAGTAGAAGCTCCGGCAGTCGCGGCAAAAGTCGAACCAGGTCAATTCGTGATTGTACGAATGGACGAAAGATCTGAGCGGATTCCCCTTACGGTCATGGATTTTGATCGGGAAAAGGGCACAATCACCATTGTCATTCAGGATGTAGGATATTCCTCTGCCATGATTAATTCCATGGAGGAAGGAAGCTATTTTCTAGATTTTGTGGGACCATTAGGAGTAGCGTCTGAAATTGAAAATTATGGTACGGTAGTTTGTATCGGCGGAGGATTAGGGGTTGCCCCTGTTTATCCAATTGCCCGTGCCTTAAAGGAAGCAGGTAATAAGCTTATCTCCGTGATTGGTGCACGGTGTGAAAATATCCTCATTCTCGAAGATGAAATGCGTGCTATCAGTGATGAATTGATCATTGCCACCGATGATGGTAGCAAAGGGATAAAAGGCTTTGTCACCAACGGTCTCGAACAGATTCTTGCTCAAGGAACAAAGGTAGATGCCATTTGGGCGGTGGGCCCGGTTGTGATGATGCGCTCAGTTGCAAACTTTACTCGTCCCTTGGGTATCAAAACCATTGTCAGCATGAACCCCATCATGGTCGATGGCACCGGCATGTGTGGAGCATGCCGTCTTAGTGTGGGTGATGAAACCAAATTCGCCTGTGTTGATGGTCCGGAATTTGACGGACACCTGGTAGATTTTGATCTGGCTATGAAACGTCTGGCTTTCTACAAAGATGAGGAAGAACGCGCCAAAATTTCCAAAGACTGTGATTGCGGAAAGGGGGAGCAGCAATAATGGCTTTGAAAGTACCCCGTCATGAAATGCCTTGTCAAGATCCTAAAGAGCGCGCTCATAATTTTAATGAAGTCGCTTTAGGATATTCTCGAGAAGTAGCTATGGCAGAGGCTGAACGTTGTTTGCAATGTAAAAATCCTAAATGCGTTCAAGGCTGCCCTGTAAATATTTCTATCCCCGAGTTCATTCAGAAAATCAAAGATGACGACTTCCTCGGAGCTGCCGCCGTTATTAAGCAGAGCAGCTCGCTACCCGCTGTCTGCGGTCGAGTCTGCCCTCAAGAGAGTCAATGTGAAGCCAAATGTATTGTTGGTATTAAAAGTGAGCCGGTTGCCATCGGTCGCTTAGAGCGCTTTGTTGCTGATTATGAAATTAGTCAGGGCTGTAAAGTTCCGGAACTTCCGGAGCCTACCGGTAAAAAAGTTGCTGTCATCGGTGCCGGTCCGGCGGGACTGGCTTGTGCCGGAGATTTGGCAAAGGCCGGTCATAAAGTTACCATCTTTGAGGCCCTTCACGTGGCTGGGGGAGTTCTTATGTACGGTATCCCCGAATTCCGTCTGCCCAAAGAAATTGTGCAAATGGAAATTTGCAATTTAGAGCCAATGGGCGTAGAAATTCTTGTTAACCAAGTAGTTGGTAAGGTGACTTCTGTTCATGAGCTTATGCAAAACGGCTATGATGC
>NZ_CEVWNY010000106.1:0-10918 GCF_982384815.1 Desulfitobacterium sp.
ATGCTCTTACCAAAGCCCGGAAAGGATATCGAATGGGTAATGACAGCTTAGTGGATACCATGATTATTGATGGCCTAACAGATGCCTTTCACAATATTCACATGGGTTTAACTGCGGAAAACATTGCCGAACAATTTGATATAACCCGCCAAGACCAGGATGCTCTGGCCTTGCGTAGTCAAAACCGGGCCGAAGCTGCCATTAAAGCCGGAGTATTCAGCGACGAAATCGTTCCTGTAGAAATTCCCCAAAAGAAGGGAGAACCGATTATTTTTAGCCAGGATGAGTTCCCTCGTTTTGGTGCAACGGAAGAGGGGTTGGCAAAGCTGCGTCCGGCATTTAAAAAAGAAGGGACGGTCACAGCCGGAAACGCCTCGGGTATTAACGACGGGGCTGCCGCAGTGGTCGTTATGACTCAAGAAGTAGCGAACAAACTCAATCTTCCCGTACTCGCCAAAATCACCTCTTGGGCTTCGGCAGGGGTAGATCCGTTGATAATGGGTACCGGACCAATTCCGGCTTCGCGCAAGGCTCTGGAAAAAGCCGGTCTAACAATCGAAGATATTGATCTAGTCGAGGCGAATGAGGCCTTTGCCTCTCAGGCGGCTATTGTCACGCAGGAGCTTGGTCTTGATCCCGCTAAAACCAATGTCAATGGCGGAGCTATCGCTATCGGGCATCCGATCGGAGCCTCCGGTACCCGTATACTTGTAAGTCTTTTGCACGAATTAAAAAGACGCGACGGACGGCGGGGGCTTGCCACTTTATGTATCGGTGGCGGCCAAGGAATCTGCATGATAGTGGAAAGGTAGGGAAAAATAATTATGCCTTATGAGAACATACTTTTAGAATCTCAAGGTCAGATAGCAATAATTACGGTCAACCGCCCTAAGGCTTTAAATGCTCTTAATTCAGCAACCATGCAGGAGCTTATCGCTGCTTTTAATGAGTTAGCTAATAATTCCTCGATCAGGGCCGTAATATTAACCGGGAGTGGGGAAAAAGCTTTTGTAGCCGGTGCTGATATTGCCGAAATGAACAATAAGAGTACCATGGAAGCGAGATATTTCAGCCAACTGGGCCATCAGTTAATGAATCGCATTGAGAGTCTTCCCCAACCGGTCATTGCCGCCATTAATGGCTTCGCTCTGGGGGGAGGTTTAGAATTAGCTATGGCTTGCGATATTCGCCTGGCCGGTGAAAACGCTAAATTTGGACAACCGGAGGTTAACTTAGGGTTACTGGCAGGGTTTGGGGGGACACAGCGACTTCCTCGGCTAGTGGGGAGTGGCCTGGCCAGCGAAATCCTTTTCACGACAGACATGCTCAATGCTCAAGAAGCATATCGCATCGGCTTAGTTAATCATGTATATCCTTTGGAAGAACTTTTGGAGCATGCCCTCGCAATGGCCCGCAAAATCGCAAGCAAGGCACCGATCGCCATTCAGTTGACGAAAAGTGCCATCTACAAAGGTGAGAACATGGATCTAATCAGCGGGCAGGCCTATGAGGCTGAAGCATTTGCCCAAATTTTCAGTACAGAGGATCGGAAGAATGGTTGCCAAGCCTTTTTAGAGAAGACTTCAATAGAATTTCAGGGACGTTAAGGTAGAGAATTAGGATCGAGAGTATATTTAATAAACTAGGAATTAATAATATAATGTAGGATATAACCCAGGGCATGCCTGGGTTATATGCTTTAGTGGAGGTTGTAAATATGTTCCCAAAATCTGAATGTGAACGCAGGGTGAAGGGTTTTCAAGACATCTTAGCTGAAAGGGAGATCGATGGAGTTCTTTTGGTACAAAGAGCTGATACTTTATATTTTACCGGTACGGCGCAAAATCTCCACCTTTATATTCCTAAAGAAGGATTACCTGTAGTATTAGCATACCGTAGTGTCGCCCGTGCCCAAGCTGAGTCGCCCTGGAAAGTAATTCCTCTAACAGGCTTATCCAAGCTTCCGGATTTGATCGCAGAGCAGGGACATCCTTATCCTAAGGTTATGGGGTTTGAATTGGATGTTTTGCCGGTTGCCAATTATCAACGTTATCAAAAAATATTTGCTAACTCGGAGTTTGTGGACATCTCTTACCCCCTCCGTCTACTTCGCTCAGTGAAATCCGCGTGGGAGATCTCCCAAATTGAAGAGAGTGGAAAAATTTATACCGCGTTACTGGAATATGTTCCAACTATCCTCCGTCCCGGGATGACAGAGGTTGAGCTGGAAGGTCTCCTGGAAGCTAAGGCCAGAATGCTTGGTCATGAAACTATGCTGCGTACCCGTGCCTTTGGCTTTGAATTTCATTTTGGTGGAGTGGTAGCTGGACCTCAGGGGGCTATTCCCAGTTATTTTGATGGGCCGGTGGCCGGTCTAGGGGCATCCTTTGCCCATCCGTTTGGGCCTTCCCGCACACCTATTAGGGAAGGGGAGGCAATTATGATGGATTTAGCGGTTGCTAAAAACGGCTACCAGATTGATACCACAAGAATGCTGGTAATGGGGAAACTGTCTGGTAAAATGGAAGAAGCCTATAAAATAACCCTGGAAATTGAAGAAATGACTCGGCGGGCTTTGATTCCCGGAAGAAGGGCCGGAGAAGTCTATGAGGAAATTCTGAACTGGGTGGAAAAAGAAACTCCTTATGGAAATCATTTTATGGGCTTTCAGGAAAACCGTGTGCGCTTTATCGGGCACGGGATCGGACTGGAGCTGGATGAGTTACCTACCATTAGCAAAGGTGCTCGAGAGGTTCTGATGCCTGGAATGATTGTATCGATTGAACCAAAGTTTATTTTTCCCGGCGAAGGAGCTATCGGAATTGAGGATACTCTGGTTATCGAAGGAAAAGAAGGTGCCCGTTATCTATCCTCCGCACCGCGAGAGATTGTTCGCATTCTATGATTGGCTAAATCAGGGCTAAGACTTGTCAAGAGATTATACTTCGGGCTATACTCAACTTAAGTTGGAATATGTTGCTTATTACCTTCTGCCAAAGGGGAGGGGTTTTTCTGCATTTTAAATTTAAGAATTGGTTTGGTCCGAGAATCCTCAAGACAGGCTTGGGAGTTACGATTGCTTTTTTGATCTGTCAACTATTTGCTATTGAACCTGCCAGTTTCGCAGCCATTACAGTAGTAATTAATATGCAGCCATCAGTAAGCAAGGCTCTGTCGAATGCTTGGGAACAGGTCACAATTAATATTTTTGCCGTGGCTATGGCTATTCTGATTGGCTTAACAGTAGGCACGAATCCCTATATTATCGGCCTGGCGGTAATAATTATGATAGCTATTTCCAATCGAATTGGTTGGCAAGGTGTAACTATGGGGATTGTTTCAATTATTTTTGTCCTTGATGCCCCGCCAAATCAATTTTTGGAGCATGCTATATCCCGTTCTTTGTGTATTTTTATTGGTTTGGCCGTGGCATTAACCATTAATAGTGTACTTGCACCACCTCGCTATAAGCGAACTTTTAAGAAAGATTTATATTCTCTTGTTTACGATTCCTCAGTTTTTTTCCTTGAAAGCATTGAACACTATGTAAACTCTACCTATTTAAATGAATATGAAAAACCTAAACCGGCGGAATTGGAAAAGAGGCTGGATCGCGTCACCGATCTCTATGAAAGGACCAGGGAAGAGTTTAACTCCAAGGATAAGATGCAGCTTATGGAACGGCTTTTAGAGTTATGCCGAGGCTTTATTGAACGAGGAGAAAATATCGAAGAAATGACTCGCCAAAGGGTTAAACGTCGTCAACGACCTGACTCCCCTCCGAAGATGGGTCTAGAGCTGAGTGAGGAGTTCCGAAGCTTATTGGCTTATGTTATTGAAGGGAAAGACACTCTGGCGGATCTTCGCGACCACCTTTATCTGAGCTTTACTTACCCACCCTCTACACCTTTGCGCACACTTGACGAAGAGTATTGGCAAGAATTCGATAAAAGAATGGATTTATGGCAAAGAAATTTTAGCGGGATATTTTTTCTGCGGGCTACCATGGAGGTGGCCGTGGTGGCCACGGAAATGCGATGGGCATCTAAGCGCATGAAAAAGGGCTATGAACTAAGCCTTAAGAAGGAGTCGATCCCTGCGCCGGAAGCAGAGCCAAAAGAAACCGAGAAACTGTAAAAATGGGCCGTGCAAGATGACTATTCTGTCTTTTGCACGGCCCATTTTCATTTCTTGATTATTTTGCTAGGAAAAATAGATAAACCAGCCCTAGGTTTAAAACCAAGAGAAGGGGAATTCCTATGGTAAAGCTTTTGTGTTTAGTCTTATGTCGGAAAATCTGCATTCCCAGCCAACACCCCAATGCGCCGCCTAATAACCCAAGGGTGAAAAACCATTTCTCCGGAACTCTCCAGCGATGGTTACGAGCTAAGTATTTATCCCGGGCAATCAGGAGAAAGGTAGTAGCGTTAATTAAGATGTAAAAGCCGATTAGCCCGAAACTAGATAAGTAACTCAAAGTTTATTCCTTTTTAGGGAAAGCAGCAAATGATGAATGAAGAACCGAATTCCCCGATGTGAAGTAGACTAAACGCAATGTATCGGCAATTTCTTGATCTGAGATACCCATTTTGCGAGCTTGATCGGCCAGGCTGGCTACACCTTGAGTAGCTCCAAAGGCGGCATCAAGAGCAAGAGCGATTAAAGTCCTGGTTTTTTCATCGAGGGAGCTTTCTTTGAGGGAGAGATCAACAATCCGTTCCATTGCTTGGGCAAAAGTAGGGTCATAATTTTCCAAGGCACTTAAAAAGGGTGGTAAAGCCATCATAAAACCTCCAGTTCTTTTTAAAATAAATGATACTTCTTACTCTTAATGTATATCTTAATTCCTAATAAAGCAAAATGAAATATGTGCTCAGCTAAAAATAATTTTGCCGGGTTCGGGAATTATAAGGACTGTAGATATCTAAAAAGAATCAATAAGGGTCAATATTGATAAGAAATTAATAATACGAGGAGGAGTATTATGTCAAAGCCGAAAGAAAAGAAAAATACCGTACAGGTTATCCGTAAAAAAGATCTGAATCCCGGTGATCCAATTCCCCCCTTTGATGCTCATGATAATGACAAAATAGGTAAAGGGCATTCCAAAGAGCGTGTTTAGGTTTTAAGGGTTTTAAGGATAACGGGGCGTTAAGAGCTTCTTGACAAAGCGTTAACTATTCAGTACACTAATACACGAGCTGACATTGAGGCGCACTTATTTAAGTGCATGCGTGCAATGGGAAAACACCTGCTTATGGACGGCAGGTGTTTTTATTTGTTTGATCAAATTGTCTAGATATTATTTTGAAAAATATGCTATTATGTTTTCGTGTATCTCATAAAACTTAAGGTTATTTAACTGGGGTGAATTTATGCGCCTTTTTTATGATCTGCTTTGGTTCTTTAAAAAGGAAAGATCAAGCTATCTCACGGGAATTATTGTTCTCGTTGTCGTTGCATTACTTAATCTCATTCCGCCCTATATAGTGGGTAAAATTGTTGATGGAGTAAGCAACCATAGTTTAACAAAAGATAGCATCCGGCTTTGGCTATTGACCCTACTGGGATTGGGGATTCTTGCCTATATACTACGCTATGTTTGGCGGATTCTGATTTTTGGGGCCGCAGCGAGGTTAAGCAGGCTCTTGCGCAACGATCTATTCAAACATTTTTCTCGCCTGTCGCCAAGCTTTTATCATAAGTATCGAACCGGAGATCTTATGGCTCACGCCACAAATGATATTCAAGCTATTGAAATAACTGCAGGCATGGGGGTATTAACCCTTGTAGATTCATTAGTTACAGGTGGTTTTGTCGTTTTTTCCATGGCCATCTTTATAAGTTGGAAATTGACTCTGATTACTTTATTGCCAATGCCGATTATGGCATGGGTCTCCAGTTATTACGGGACCTTGCTTCATGATCGTTTTTTCAAGGCTCAGGAGGCTTTTGGGGACCTTAACGATAAAGTTCAGGAGAATATTTCAGGAGTTCGTGTAGTTAAGGCTTTTGGTCAGGAAAACCAGGAGATCGCTGCCTTTCGTAAACTTTCTGATGGTGTGGTAAAGAAAAACCAGGCTGTAGCAGTTGTTGATTCACTTTATGACCCAACAATTATGTTAATTGTCGGCGTTTCGTTTTTTTTGGCAGTGTCCTTTGGAGCCTGGGAGGTAGTTAAATTCCAATTAACCCTGGGACAGTTGACCCAGTTTACCTTATATTTAGGCCAATTCATTTGGCCGATGCTCGCTTTTGGTTGGTTATTTAATATTATGGAGCGTGGGAGAGCTTCTTATGATCGGGTAAGAGCCCTGCTTGAAGTAGAATCGGAAGTCAGAGATCTTAAATTGGGGGAGGGAGTGGATGATTCTACTAAGACCAAAGTAATCCTTGGAGGAGATCTCGTATTTGCTGTGGAGGAATTTACCTACCCGGGACAATCCTGTCCGGAACTAAAGCAGATCTATTTTACCCTCGAAAAAGGTCAGACCCTCGGTCTGGTAGGGAAAACCGGCAGTGGCAAAACCACACTTTTGCGGATATTGCTTCGTGAATTTGACGGAGTGAAAGGCGATATTCGTGTCGGCGGTTCCTCCATCTACGACATATCCTTAGATTCTTTACGTTCTCTTATTGGCTATGTGCCCCAGGACCATTTTCTTTTTTCTACCACCATTGCCGAAAATATCTCTTTAGGCAAACCTGAGGCAAGTCCTGCGGAAATAGCGAGAGCTGCCCAAATAGCTTGCATCCATGAAGATATTGAACGGTTTGAAGATAAATACCAAACTCTGGTAGGGGACAGAGGTGTAACTTTGTCAGGTGGACAAAAGCAACGGTTATCCATCGCCAGAGCTTTGCTTCTTGACCCGGAGGTCTTGATTCTTGACGATTCCTTATCTGCAGTTGATGCTAAGACGGAAAAACAGATACTCGAGGAACTAAAGAGCAATCGACAACAAAAAACTACTCTAATATCCTCCCATCGCCTCAGTGCGATTGAACATGCGAATTTAATCCTTGTACTTGAAGATGGAAAAGTTCGGGAACGTGGCACCCATGCCGAATTGATGAAACTGAAGGGCTGGTATGCACAAACTTATCAGGCTCAACAGTTGGAAAGTCTGATCGAGGAAGGGGGCGGACTTTCATGAGCACTTTTACCTCGGAAGAAAACCTTAAAGCCGGTTTGACTGGTCAAGGAAGAACGATTCTTAGGCTTCTGAAATATTTGGCGCCTCATACCAAGGCTTTGATTTTTGCTTTTATTATTCTGATATTGGCAACAGCTGCCGATGTGGCGGGACCGGTACTGATCAAGATTTTCCTTGACGATTATATAACTCCGCGCATCTTTGATTCAGATGCTTTCATTCTGCTGGGAGGAGGGTATCTCCTCTTGGTTGTTCTGGCTTCTTTTCTCCAATATCACCAATTGGTACGCTTTAATAAGATTGCCTTGCTCATTATTCAACAGATCCGGGTTGATATCTTCAGCAAAGTTCAGTATTTAGCCATGAAGGTCTTTGATCGGACCCCAACGGGAGCCTTAGTTTCAAGGATTACTAACGATACCGAAGCTATAAAAGAGCTTTATGTGGGGGTCTTATCCACTTATGTACAGAACTTTGTCTTTTTGATCGGTATCTTTATCGCCATGTTTAGCTTAGATGTACGCCTGGCAACATTCTGCTTGGTGCTTTTGCCTGTAATCGTGATTTTGATGCAAACTTATCGGAAAATCAGTACCAAGATATACCGGATTTCACGCTCTGAGCTCGGACGCCTTAATGCTATGCTGAATGAATCCATCCAAGGTATGAATATTATTCAGGTCCTAAGACAGGAAAAGAGGTTTCAAAAAAAATTTGCCGGTATTAATGAAAACTATTATCAAGCCGCTTTAGCTAATATCAGGTTAGAGGGCACCCTAATGCGACCGGCAGTTGACTTGCTCTATACCCTAGCATTAATCCTGGTCTTAGGTTTTTTTGGCTTAGAGTCCTTAGTTGGTCCGGTAGAAATAGGTGTTCTTTACGCTTTTATCAATTATTTGGACCGTTTTATTGAGCCGGTGAATATGATTTTGATGCGCTTGTCACAATTACAGCAGGCCATAATTGCAGCCGAAAGAGTTTTTGAAGTCTTAGATGATGAACGTATTGCATCCACCATTAAATCCGGTCAAGGGGAGATGGAAAACCCTGCTCAAGTCATCAAGCAGGGCGAAATTGAATTTCGCAATGTTAGTTTTTCCTATGATGGGGTTACGGAAGTTCTGAAAAATATCTCCTTTAAGGTTCGCCCCGGGGAGACGGTAGCCTTAGTTGGCCATACCGGAAGTGGTAAGAGTACGATTTCCAACTTACTGATGCGTTTCTATCCTATCGAACACGGGGAAATTCTTATTGACGACCTTCCCCTAGAGGCTTACTCCCAAGCTGATTTGCGCTCCCAGATCGGACTTGTAGCCCAGGATCCTTTTCTTTTTGTTGGTGACCTTGCCCTGAATATCCATTTAAACCGTCCCGACTTCACGGAAACAGACGTTAAAGCAGCCGCTGAATTTGTGGAAGCCGATAAATTTATTCAAAAGCTTGGCAATGGCTATCATGAACCGGTCAGTGAAAGAGGTTCCACCCTCTCCAGTGGCCAACGGCAATTAATCTGTTTCGCGCGTACGATGATTGGAAAACCTAAAATCCTCATTCTTGATGAAGCTACGGCTAGCGTTGATACGGAAACAGAAGAGGCTATCCAGATTGCCTTAAACAAAATGCGTCAGGGCCGTAGTACCATTGCCATTGCCCATAGACTTTCCACTATCCAAGACGCGGATCTTATCCTAGTCCTTCACCAGGGGCAAATAGTGGAACGAGGCACTCACAATGAACTGCTTGCCCAAGAAGGGCTATATTACAAAATGTTTCTCCTTCAACAAGGAGCAATTACTCTTCCGTAGTCTCGATATGCTTAGATGAATATCGGGTAATGATGGCGGCACCTAATAAAGTAAGCATGATGATGATTTCAAATACTTGTTTGCTCTTACCCATATTCATAATGAGTCGGTACATTTCAGGAAGCTCTTCTTTGACAACTTGAATTTTTTCGGGAAAGGTCAAGTAAGGTCCTGTGATTTCCCGATAGCTTTCGCACAGGAGCTCATTCTTGCGTTGAATGATCCAATCGGTTTTGGGTGTCCGGGTAAAGGGCTGAACAGTACGGGGCTGATCAAAGGTAAATGAAATTGTATTACCTTGAATTTGATAATCCTTTGTGGAATACCCGGTTTTTCTCATACCTTCGAGAAAAGCATCCCGCATTTTCACATTTGCCAGAGTGATCTTTATCTCCATAGTCAATTCTGAAGGTTCTGAGAACTCACCTAAAACAAATCCTGTCAACCACCAGTGACGATCTTTGCGGGTAAATAGATCCCGTTCACCTTTTTTTAGGGTAAAAGACATCTGAAGGCAATCTTCGTTGCTTGCCGCTTGATAGTAGAGACCTTTAAAAACTCTTGGCAGGTTTACTTCTGCTCCATTGGAATAAATTCCGATTTCGCCGCCGGTCACCATGTCATATTGACCCTTCCAAATACCGATCATCCATCTTTTGTTATTATATTCAAAGTAAATCGGTTCACAGTCAATAATCATTCCCATGGGGGCGGCGGCCTCGTCATAGAGTCGACAATAACCGATACTTCTCTGCCAAGGGTCCATAGTGGATACAAAGATATCCTGATTCTCATCATAGGCATAACCGGCAATCTCTAAGGCTTTATCTAATTCCACATCCCCCGTACCCTTGGGTAAGGCAATTAAATCCGACATGCAAATCCCCCTCCAGTACATATTAATGAGTTAATGCATAAAATGGTGCATAAAATGCTCAATTAATCGTGTTGGAGGGGGATGAATTGAAAAGAGATGCCCATTTCTATGCTGTCCTTGCTTTTTGCCGGGCTTGTGGATTCAAGAAGAAAAGTGCAAATACCATTGCTTATGCTTCTCAGTTTGTAGACGATGCTAAAATCAACTTAGTGTTCCTTCATAATATTGCCTTTTGTGAGGTATTTGATAGGGTAGAGAATGCCCCGGCCTTTTTTAATATTGCCACTTGTCATTCCTATTTCCGTATCAATACATTTAATTATGAAGCAATGGTAAATAACACTTCAGCCTTCCACTTTGTGCCAGGGTGCGCGGGGAAGCACTTTACCAAGAAACTACGTTGTAAAGAAGAGTCTCCGGTAATTCTAGACATACTCCATGAAGTTTTCCAAGAAGATGACTTAGTAAAATTCGGCATGGTTTTGCATACCTATGCCGATACTTTTGCCCATCAGGGTTTTAGTGGAATGTTGAGCAAGGTAAATGCTATTAACAATTGTAAGGTTGAGATTGACCTCTCCTTAAGGTTCATTGATCTTATCCAGGATATTTTGCTCAATTTCGGAGAGGAAAGGTTCGAAAAGTATTTTGATAAGATTACGCCGGCTTATGGCCACGCTCAAGCTATAGATTTTCCCGATTTACCATATTTGGTTTGGTCCTACGAATATGATCATAGTGATGACTTCAAAGGGTCGTATGAGCGAGTAGTGGTGGATAATCGTGAGAGGTACAAAAGGGCCTTCATAAGAATCACCGATCATCTTAATCATTATTTAAGCTTATATCCACATCATGGGGATCGTAATCTAAAGTTTAAGGATTTTGACTTATTATTTGAAGCGCTTTTATACAAAGGACATGATCAAGCCAGGATTAACAATTGGCAAAAGGTTATTGTCAACTTAGGCTTATTTGATAAAGAAGACAAGGAACTATGGACCTATGAAGATGACACCTGGTTGAAACAGGCTTTTGTTAACTATAACTATAAGAAATTCAATAATCGCCGTGTG
>NZ_CEVWNY010000107.1:0-10647 GCF_982384815.1 Desulfitobacterium sp.
GTAAAAGTTCTTGAAGCTATTAAACAAATACCTGGTGAAGTATCCTTTTTAAGAGTATTGTTTGATTCATTGCCTCCTAAGCAGAAAAAGGCAATTGAATTAGTCTGTGACGAACAGAAAATTGAATTAATCTAAAAACAGATTGGCCGTTGTTTTCTGCCAATCTGTTTTTTGTTCTCGCCTCTACCGCAGATGCTGATTGAGCAGGGGATACAGTCCTTCCGCAGTACCTTCATCCACCCAGCCCATAGCCCAGGGGCCAACTCCGGCCAGGCCAAACTCATTGATCAACGCAAGCTTAGCATTCCAGCTGGTAAGATCATCGAAGAATACCGTATGCTCGACACCTTTTTCATCTTTGTACTTAAAGGTCGGGGTACCAACAGAATCAGAAGCATCGTATTTGGCGTAGGTGATGCTTGCTCCGTAAGTGTTGGCAATCTCGATCGCCTTGGAATAACCAAAGGCAGTGGAATTATAGGTAGGATTACCTTTATCATCCTTGCCGGCAACCACCCAATCCCGACCGTAGTAAGGGATTCCCATTAAGACCTTGCTCATATCCACGCCTTGGCCCTTAATATAGGTAAGAACCTGTTTGATCCAGGGGTAGGGGGCGATAGCTCCGGGAGCAGAGGTCCGATAGGCATGATCATAGGTCATCACATGCATATAATCCACATATTGAGAAAGAGCTTTATAATCATAGACGTCCAACCAATACTGGGTAGCCGACATCCGGGGCATCACTGCCATAACCACAATCTTATTCATGGGTTTTAACCGGGAACATAGGGATTCCATAAAAGCAGTTAAGTCATTTCTTACCCCATCATAAGGATCGTCCACTTTTCCATAATCCAGAGGAGTTTCAAAGTCAATAACCACACCGTCGCTATTAGTATCCTTGAGCAATTTTACAATATCATCGATTAACTTTTCCCGAGCGGAAGTGCTTTTCAGAAGAGTGTTTAAGGTTGCCCCGCTGCCATTGATCAGGGGCAGCACCTTCATACCCAGGCCGTGAGCCATATTGGTCAGTTGCTTATAATTGCTGGACCCTTCATCCCAGACCAGCTTCAGGGTCCCATCAGTACCGATTGAGCCCCGCCAGTTGGGGGAGACAAAGTCCACATAATCAGTAGCTTTATTAGGTATCAGAGAGAGTTCCCGAAGATAAGTCTCATAGCTGGCATACCCATCCCAATACTGTAGGGAGATCTTTGGATTCACTTTACCGGTGCGAATAATGCTTTCCATACCGTAGCTGATTACTCCCCAGCCACCTAATAAGGTAAAGCCAGAACCCTCGTCACGGCGAGTACCTAGATAACCCATGCCCTCAGAGCCGATTGTTTTTTGGGGAACCAGGACAATGGGGTTATTATCTTTGGCGGCCAAGGCTGCCCCGGCAAGAGCATCAGGGAACTTCGTTCCGGTAGCCACATAGATTGCTTCTGTATTAAAACTCAACTTATTAAGGATCTCCAGATTAGTACCATAACGATCCGTTCCGGAGAGACGATCGACAGTGTAGCCTAAGCCCTCCAGTTGGGTCTTTACTTCCGGGAAGATAACCCCTTCACCGCCGATCAGAGTCACTTCTTTGACCCCAAGGCTTTTCAGTGTTGCCAGAGTAACCTCCGGTACAGATTTCTTCTCAGTTAAAAGAAGGGGAAGACCTTGGGCGGCAGCATAAGAGGAGATGCTTAAAGCATCGGGAAAATCTGCTCCTGAGGCAAGGAAAGCTTTTTCTGTCAGAGGAACCGCTTCTTTGGCGATCTCACCGGCGGTAACATAGCGGTTCGGTCCTTCCAGACGCTTTACAGTTAAACCTTCATTAACTAAATCATTTTCTACCTGTTCCGATACGGCTCCGGGACTACCTAAAATATAGACATTGGTTGCCCCTAAGCGTTTGATTTCATCTAAAACGCCTGCCGTTAACTTAGCCGTCTCAGTTAAAAGCAGAGGACCGTTAACACTTTTCGTTAGCACCACACCGGCTAAAGCGTCGGGAAAATCATCCCCACGCGCTAAGACCACAGCGTCTGCATACTCCCAGCCCGCCTGGGAGACTTGGATCGCGGTATCATAGCGTGAGGTCCCCGCCAGACGCAAAGGCTGAGTAGCCGGGGTCTTAGCTTGAACAGATTGAGGGACTAAGGGCGCAAAAACATTACTTGTGAACAAAAGGGTGAATGCTGTCAAAACCGCTACGGCTGTACAAACTTTTTTCGTCATCTCTCTCTCCTTTAAAAAAACTAATGCACTCTTTGTTTTTAGACTTTCAAAGAGCCTAAAATCCGACACTTAACAAGTATTTCGCTATCAAGCCTCAAAACCCTTCGCTTAATTTCTGGGAATCGCCAAAGTTTATAGAAACTTAACATATATAATGAAGAAGGAAACTACCAATTCCGCTGTCTATACTCTATAGGATAAATATCATCAGACAACCGCCATCTTGTACCTACTTAATGTCATCTAAACCGTAATGCCATCCTAAGCCGTAATGTCATCCTGAACGCAGTGAAGGATCTTCCTTCATAGCAATACTCAATTCTTAGGATGATTTTCCCAGCAGGATTAGACAGAACCCTGTCGAAATCCCCAAGGATGGGCAACAAAATTTAAAAGGAGGGTTTTCTGTGTGGCCACCACGAATCAAATGGGGCGCAATCCTGACGGCAGTCCTTAGCCTTTGGCTTTGCGGACAGGCTTCCGTTGCAGCGGCTCCCCTCACAGCCGATGTCACACGCCTTTATGGAGCAACACGTATCGAGACAGCCATACGGATTTCCCAAGAGGGCTGGAGCGAAGCCCAGACGGGTTTGCTGGCCCGGGCCGACGCCTATCCCGACTCCTTGGTGTCCGTTCCCCTTTCCAAACGCTATGATGCCCCTATTTTACTCACCAGCCCAAAGGGTTTAAGTGAAGGGGTAATGGAGGAGATCAAGCGACTCAATGCCCGGCATGTTATCCTTCTTGGGGGAGCCGGAGTGATGGGAACCACTATTAGTGAAGCCTTGGAAAAGGAAGGACTTACTTGGGAGAGAATCGGCGGTGTGGATCGCTTCGAAACTGCTGCCCTGGTAGCCGAACACTTAGGGGGCAACGGCCAAGTCATCCTAACCAGCGGGGAAAACTTCCCCGATGCCTTAGCTATCGGACCCTATGCCGGATTCACTGAGACTCCCATTCTTCTTACCAAAGCCAATGAACTTCCCGAAGCAACCCGGCATAAGCTGGAAGCGTTGGGTGCCTATCAGCTTAGTTATGAGGCAGAAGCTGTGACTAAAACCATCGTCATCGGTGGCGAAGGAGCCGTTACCCCCAAAGTCTTAGAAGGTTTAACCGGAATGACCCGGATCGCCGGCAAAGACCGCTATGAAACTGCGGCCCAAGCTTTCTTTTTTACCCAAAAGGAATTAGGACAGTCAGACCTCGAATCCCAAAATCCGGACAGCCAAAAAGTTTTTCTCGTTACAGGTGAAAATTATCCTGATGCTCTGGTCACAGGAGCCTTGGCCGTTAAGCAAAATGCCTATCTATTTATGTCCGGACAAAAAGAACTTCCGGCAGTGATCTACTCGGCAATGGGCAGCGCAGCAGTCCATGATCTATATGTAGTCATGATCGGCAGTCAAGCGATTCTCTCCGACCGGGTCGAAGGGATCGTGGCAGGCACTATTCAACCCCCCTATCTTTTGGCCGGATTGACCATTGTCGTGGACCCCGGTCACGGGGGCAAGGATGTGGGAGCCAGAGGTCCCGGCGGCTCTTATGAGAAAAACTCCACCCTACCCGTAGGACAGAATCTGGCAGATCTTCTACGTCAAGCCGGAGCTAAGGTCGTCATGACCCGGACAGGGGATGCCCCGCCCACCGGAGCCAATTATACGGAGCTAAAAGATTTACAGGCTAGGGTAAAAATAGCAAATCAGATTAAAGCCGATCTATACGTCTCTATACATAACGATGCTTTTTCCAATCCCGAAGCGGGAGGTGTAACCACTTATATCTCCGCAGATAATCCCAGGGCGGGAGAGGCGAGAAAGTTGGCCACAGTCGTTCAGCAAGAAGTTATTAAGCAGGTAGAGTTGCAGGACCGCAAGGTCAAGACCGCTAACTTCTATGTGGTCAAGAACACCACCATGCCGGCCATCCTTGTGGAGCTTGGCTTCATCTCCAACCCCAAGGAAGAACAGCTCATTATCAGCCCGGAATTTCAGAAAAAAGCAGCTCTGGGGATATATCGGGGAATTCTAATTTATCAAGGTTATTAGTAAATTAATCCTCTTTTTTGGATTATTCCGCAACATTTAAGAAAAAGTTAATAAAAATTTTCGCCAAAGGTATGGAAAAAAGCTTTGTTTTTAGTTAAAATTTATGTATGCACTTGGACTATTCGAATCTCCATTATTTTCTTAGAAATTTTTTTTGGAACTAGCAGGAATATTAAACCCTGCATCGAATAGTTATTACGAGTGTAGAACCTGTTAAAGGTTCCTCAATCATTGTGTCTAAAGGGTAAGCCACCCGCGAGGCGAATGCCTTGAGGGGGGACGCCCCCGTTAAGGGGTGGGATGCCTTTAGATATTGCGCAATGTCTAAAGATTTGCGGCTTATTTAAGGGGGTGAGTGACGACCACTGATCATCACGGTGAGAAGTAGGGTACATAGTTTGCTTTCTTAATTAAGAAACACACAAAGTGCTGCCCGTGACTTCGGAAGACAAAAAAACGTTACCACAAGAATGAGAGGAGAAATTCACTACATGAAGAAGACAAAAAAGGCTTTAGCCTCCTTAGCTATCGCCGGTATGGTATTGTCCATGGCTCCCGCTGGTGTATTCGCAGCTGAAGACACCCGCCTTGCCGGATCCGACAGATACCAAACCTCGATCAAAATCGCCGAAAAAGCTTATGCATCCGCTACTACCGCTGTTATCGCAGCCGGTAACCCGGAGAACCTCGTTGATGCTCTTGCTGCAGCTCCCCTAGCAGCTCAGAAAGAAGCTCCGATCTACCTGACTGACAAAAAAGACATGAACAACGATGTTATTAAATCCCTTAAAAAATTGGGAGTTAAAGACGTTATTGTTGTTGGTGCCGCTGCCAGCCAAGCTGTTGTAGATGAGTTGAAAGCCGCCGGTTTCACTGTTGATTCCGCAAAAGGAAACAGCCGTGTTGAAACCGCTAATGCAATCAACGCTAAACTGTCTGCTCCTAAAGGAACCATCGTCGTTGGTTATAACGGCGTTCCTGACGCTATGTCCGTAGCTTCCTACGCTGCTGCTAACAACTATGCTATCGTTGTTGCAGATCGCGATGGAAGTGCAGGAGTTAGCAAAGCCGATTACGTCATCGGTGGACCTACCCTCGTTAAGGACGTTGCCGGTGCTGAGCGTATCTTTGGTGCAGACCGCTATGAAACCAACAAAAAAGTCATTGCTGAACTCGATTTCGAATTCGGTAAAGTCTATGTTGGTAACGGAGCAACTCTTGCTGATGCTCTCGTAGGTTCTGTGCTTGCCGCACAAACCAACTCCCCGATTGCTTTGACTGACGGAAAAACTGTAAAAGCTGATATTGCTTCTAATCTCGACAAAGACAGTGTTGTTGTTGCTCTTGGTGGAACTGGCGTTGTTAGTGATGCAGTAATCGATGCTGTGAAGAAGCCTTCTACTCCTGTTGGTGAGTTCAAAGTTGAGAGCATTGCTGCGTCTGCAGCTAATGCTATTAAAGTAAAATTCAGCAAGGCTCCCGCTGATACCAGCAAGATTAACTTTGAAGTAAAGCAGGGACAGTTATCTTCTGCGATGGCAGTAAACGTTACCTGGAATGAAGCTAAGACAGAAGCTACTCTGTCCAAGTCTTCCAACTTTGTATCCGGAACCTACACTGTCGGCGTTAAAGAAGACACTAAGGAGCTCGCTTCCAAAGAAATTACCTATACCGAGCAAAAGGTTGCCAAGATTGAGATCACATCTACCAAATTAGGTGTAGTAACAGACACGTCTGTTACCCCGGTGAAACAGACTGGGTACGCCACTTATAAGATTCTCGACCAGTATGGCGTAGATATCACCAATAATGCGTTGGCAAACAACGTAAACTTTAATTGCGGAGTGGCGGAGAGCATTGATGCTCGCAAAGGGTTGCTTAAGTTGGTTGCATCCCCCAATCTGAACTTGCTCAGCTTTACCAGCGGCGTTGTGATTACGGCCAATGATACTACCTCCGGAGTATCGACCACCGCTACTTTGGTAGCTAGTTCCCAGATTGGAACCTTAAGCGATATTAAGCTTAACAAGCTAGTCAGCGCTGATGGCGTTGAAAAAGAACTGGTAGCAGGTAACCTCGCTGATGTATTCTACATTGATTACACTGCAACGGATATCAGCGGTAATGCTACAGTGAATTATGACCTTGTAACTGAAGGGTTGATTACTGTCCTCAGTTCTAACCCTGATGCGCTGGAGGTAAGCGTAGTTAAGGATCCTAAGGATTCCAACAAGGCGCTGTTTGAAGTAAAACCCAAGAACTATACACTTACAGTAGACAGTCCAATAATCATCACAGCAATGACTTGGACAGGAAAGACCTCTCAGCTTAACTTGACCCTGAAGAAACAGGCTGAAGTGGCTAAGTTCAATCTGTTTGCTCCAGATGAAGCAGTAGCTTCCAACGACACAGTGACCGTTCCGTTTGTAGCCTATGACCAAAACGGTAAAGAGATCACTAAATACAATGATCTGAAGGGTTATGTAACGCTCAGCGGCGGTAACAACGCTGTGGAATTGAAGCAGAATATTGATGGTACAGCCAGAGTAGAATTTACAGCTCCTACGGTTTCTGGAAACGTCTCCGTTCCTGTTGTTCTTACGGCTACAGTGAGTAAAACGGGTCATTACAGCACAATAACGATTAATGTTCAAAAAACAGCTAAAGCTGAGACGTTGTCGTTGGATACCACTGTGCTTAAGTCTCTGATGCAAGTATCATCAGGTGCTGCAATTACAAAACAAACGATTGACTTTGGTTGGGATAATGGCGGTTTAGCAGTTAAAGACCAATATGGTCGCGACATCGACATGACCACGAAGGACGAACTGAACAACGCAAAATATCGAGTTCTAGCGGTAGCAGACGATAATACTGTTGTTGAAGTTACTAGCGGCAAAGACGTAGTAACCTCAGGGGCGACAGGTATTGAGTTAGTAGCTAAGAAAGTTGGTTCAACGACTGTACGCTTTAATTTGCAAGAGTATATTCCCGCTGTTGGAAGTACTGCCGCTTATTGGAAACCAATTGATACAGTATCCCAAAACTTGACGGTTATAAAAGATGAGGATATTAAGGGCTATACCATCGACACAGTGGCTAATGCCATCTATGCAGCTCATGGAGTACTGAATGCCCCTGCTGATCCGAACACGACGGCACCTGATGCAAGGGTAAAAGCTTTTGCAGCTGGTCCGAAGGTTTATGGAACGACAGCTACAGGCGCTAAGGTTCTTCTGAGAGGAACTCCAGTGATTGGCGCATCGCTGAGCAGTAACGCTTACTTTGCGATCTCCTCTGCCGTTCCTTCATTTGATGCACCGTTGGCTTATAATGCAGTCAAAGTTGTTGCCAAGAAGTTGCCCGATAGCTGGACAGAAGCCACCGCGAACCTTCACGTTACCGTGATGGGCACAGATGGTAAGGTGCATAGCCTGACCACAGAGCTGAAATCCTCTAAAGCTACTCCTGTAGCCAAAGACATCGGATTTGAGCCCCATACCGAATTGTCTGGTGTCACATTCAAGAATGATGTTCTTAAAGTTAAGGTAGGTCAGTTAAGCGCTGCATTTGCTAATAATACTTTGGCAAGATTCACTGCTGATGGTGTCACAGGAAATGCCGACTACGTCCACTTCTATGCCCTTGACCAATATGGCAAGAAGGGTATGAAACTTTCCCAATTCGTAGTAACAGAAAAAGACACGGCATCTACGACTTTTGCAATAGCTGGTGACGGTACTATTACTGGCTTAAATACCCTCGCAGTTGGAGATAGCTTTAAGATTAGTGCTGTATCCGGAAGCCTCGTCAAGACCATTAAGGTAGAGATCGTCGCTAACTAAGCATAACCTCAGCAAAACTCTGGTAATTCACCCTATGGGAAAAGGGAACCTCGAACGCAGCGATGCGTTCGAGGTTCTTTTTGCAATTTCTTTTCCCAGAAGAATGTCACTAAATTTCTTTTTCTGCTATAATGTAAGTGCTAAATATTAGGGTGCATAAAATAAAAAACTCGGCTACAACTGAGTAACCGAGTATTAAATAATATTATTACAACCGGCAATATTCCGGAAGATCAGGGGACCAAGGCATTAGACTCTCAAGAAGTGCCGGGTCATTTTTAAAGTCTAAGCTCGGCATCTTTTGAAAGATATGTACGAGATACATGTACGGGTTAATCCTATTGGCTTTAGCTGATTCTACAATACTATAGACAATTGCACTTGATTGAGCTCCCTTCTTCGTATCGGCAAACAGCCAGGCCTTTCTCCCATTTACAAATGGACTTAGAGAGTTCTCGGCTCGTAATCCTAAGCTGAGGATTACGAGCCTTATCCTCAGGATTAGAAAATCCTCAGGTTTTGCCGGAAGCCGTATAAAACATCAGATTAGATGCTAATTCATAAGGATTTTGTTAATAGTTACAAATACCGAAACTACCTAAATTTTGCAAGGGGGTAGTTTCATGTATCAAAGTTATGAAGAAGCTGTAAGCAAGGTAATGGAGTATCTTGCCAGCAACGATTACACGTCAACCATAGTATATTCACATAAGCGATGTTATCGGTTACTTAATGAATATTTGGAATCAAAGAAAATGACGTACTCAGGGGAATTAGCATTGCAATGGCTGGATACTGTTACTCTAGGATTGTGCCAATCTACTTTCAAGAATTACCGGATCGCTTTATCCAGGTTGAATGGCACCCTTAACCAGCATGAAATTTGTAATACAAAAAGTGCATATGAAGCCCTTCAGCATTATCAACATCTGAACCCATATTACAACCTGACTTTTGCAGTTAAATGAACTAAAATGCAGCCCTGAACCCGCATGAATGCTGGGTCTAGGGCTGCATTTCTTTGTCCTAAAATTGTAGTGAGATTAGCCTTTTTTGACCTTGCCTAAAATTTTTTTCATTTCCCCAAGAGAAATACATTTCTTTCCGAAGTCGATGTTAAACTCTGAGCCAATGTCAGCGAGTATTTCATCATAGTAATCAAATAAATAATAGTTCTTCTGGATATGGCTGCAAGAACACTTTTCTAGGCTTCCTATCATAGCGCTAACAGAGTATTTTCCCTTCATTCGATGCTCTAATACTCTTGCGATGATCAGTGCTACAAAGCAGGTTAGAAAGTGAGATTGAATATGCTCTTCCCTAGACAAATAGATTGGCCTAGTTTCAAAGTCACTCTTGGTAATCTTAAAAGACTCTTCAATTTTCCACAGCCCCCGGTAAATCTCAATAATCCTTTCAGCGGATTCCTTGTATTCACTGGTTACGATCGCATAATAGCCATCAAGTGCTTCCTCTTGTTTTAGCTTCTCCTCATTAAAACGCAGTAATTGTTTCGCATTCTCTAGAACCTCGCCTGTTTTAGGATCAAAGGATAGGTTCTTTACATACTTAGCTGCTCCCACAGAAGTCGACTGAGAGTACTTACTGGGATGCTTAATGAGATCCTTAGCCTTTGCTACAGCCCCTGCCCGATCGGCCTTAGCCTTAGCTGCGTATTTCGCGCTATAGAAAACAACCTGCTTTTCATCCACCCGAATTTTCTTTTTCTTACCACCCGTTGTAGAGACTGAGATTTCTCTAGGATAAAGCCTAGACTTAATTTTAAATTCCTCGTTCTTTGCGACGTATCCACTTTGATCGAGCACATAATCTTTAAATTCCTTATCAGCACCTCTTATAGAATAGCTAAGAACATAACCATTTTTGGCAGCAAGGGCATAGGAAATATTATCTCCAGTGGTCATGCCCTTATCGGCAACTACAATGATTCTACCCAGGGAAAATTCACGCTGAATATTTCCTAGCATTGGAATTAGTGTTTGCTTATCCAGGGTATTACCCGGAAAAAGTCCATATGTAATTGGTATCCCGTGAGTATCCATAAATAATCCCATTTGAACAATCGGATCCGACCTGTGCTCCTTGGAATGTCCTTTTCTACGCAGTTCATCTTGCTCATCAATTTCAAAGTAGTAATTGGTCACATCATAATAGACAAGTGAAGTATTGCGTTGATAGTTTTGCTTAATTCGTTCATGGATCCAAAGCTGGAGGGCATCTTTATGCTTATTAAAAAAAGAGAGGCAGCGATAAACATCATCTAAAGAAAAATTCGTTTTTTCGAAAAATCTCTCTTTGTTCTCATACGTCTTCTTTTTAGAAGCTGGATAGAGAAGGCGAGAAAAAGCAAGAAGCTTCATGATAGCGTTAGCATCGTACTCTTCCTTAGAATGGCGTTGCCTATTCGCAAGAAACGTATCAATTCCTAATTCATGATAAATCCGGCTAAGCACAGCATAACCGAAATTCTTGCGGTTTGAAGTACTGGAATC
>NZ_CEVWNY010000108.1:0-10639 GCF_982384815.1 Desulfitobacterium sp.
TTGAATTCTCTAATATCTATTCTCCCTCACCTTCGCCTTCTTTTAAGCATACCCTGTATAAGGAATCGAAGGAGGTGCCCTATTAATGAGCTACATTGACAAGGCCAGGGAGTTGGGAGAGGCCCTGCTCCAAACCCCCGAAGTACAAGCTGTTTTGGCCGCTGAAGCCGCTATTAAAGCTGACCCTGAAACCAACGAAGCATTTCTTCAGTATCAAGAAAAGGAACGTCAAATTGTTACTACCCAAATGATCAGTAAAGTAACCCCCGAAAAAGATGCCTTAGCTCTTATTGACCTCAAAGTCCGTCTTATGAACAAACATCCCTTGATCCGCACTTATTTCCAAGCCCAGCAAAGCTTTGAACGAGTCATGGCCATGGTTAATCTCACCATTACCACGGCAATTCACGGCATGCCCAGTGCTGACCAACTCCCCTTACCAGATGAAATCAAAAACATGGCTCAAAAAGTCTTAGAATCGATCGGCGGTGGTAAACAAACAAAAAACCTGGAATTTCCCAAGGATATGAAGCTTCCGCCTGGGTTAAAACTTCCTCCCGGTCTAAAAATACCCGGTCTGACCGACGAGTAATAAAAGGTAACTATCATGCCTCCCCAGCCATATTGCGGTCCTAAATTTAAAAACGAAATTACCAATCCCATTACCCTCCTAAGTTTTTTAATCGTCCTAGCCATCGGGGGGTTCCTGATCCTTAAGACTTGGTTTTTTTAATAGAAAAAAGGAGGTGAGTGACGTGGCAACACCAAATAATGCAGCTTGCACGACCATGCCTATCACTCCCCTCGCCTTTTCTCTACTCATATCCAGCCCTATTCGCAAAGATCTGCCTTTCTCACCGACAACAGCTTCACTTTTGCCCCTCGCCCGGGTAAAGTTGCCTTATGCCGGATTAGTTGTGGCGGCCTTGGATATCCTGATAACCTTCCTAATAAAGCGTTCCCTGGTTCAGGTCCCGCCTCTTCAAAGGATACCCCCTCGAAATTATTCCATTACTCTAACCTTAGACCAGCTAGCCGATCTCATCAGCCGAACCTCTCAGGGCCAAGTGTTCAATCCTGGCAATTTCTATGTTCAACAACCCCAACCACTGGATGAGGACGAACCCCTTTTCCCGGATAATCTAAGCTTTTCCCTAACAGTCAGCGGTCCCTTGGGTAATTTTAACGGAACTCCGGATTCCGCCTTCAACGTTCCTTTATTTGAAATACCCGGGGCACCCGGTAATTTGATTATTGCCCTGATTACAATAATTGCCCAATTCTATATTGAACAGGCCAATATTAACGGATCTCTCGGCACAGGAGGGGGGAGCCTATGAACACTCTCCCCAATCCCAATGATCCTGCCACCCGGTCCGACGTATCACCCTTTGGCATGGTATTTGCTACACCTGCAGCCGGGGCCAGCTTTATCAGTATCTCTGTTTTTTTTCTAATTATTTTTGCTGCTAACGCCATTCTGAACTCGGCTACGGTTCGAACCTTAGGAATTATTGTTAGCTTAAGTCTTATCGCCTTTCTCTTCATCATTATCATAATAATATTCCAGCTTTAGCAATCTTCTAATGGCAGGGCTCACAAAGCCCCTTTTTTATGACCATTTCTCAACACCAAATGGCATTAAACAACATATTCTATTGAGAGAAAGTTTGTCATTGGGAGGGAGAACCGTGAGATTTACCTGGGATCAGGGTAATGGGTTCGCACCAAGGGGGGGGGGAATCCCTAACCCGGGGCGGGGATTAGGGGGCACCCCAAGGGGATTCCCACCGACGGGGATGCCGCCGACGGGGATGCCGCCAATGGGCAGGCCGCCGATGGGAATGCCACCCACAGGAATGCCACCCACGGGAATGCGGCCCATGGGGATGCAGCCCATGGGGATGCCAACCACCGGTATGCAACCGCCCACCGGAATGCCCCCCGCAGGAATACCGGGGGCTGCCCCCGGCATGCCCGGTTTTAGCGGTGGAACCATTCGCAACAACTTAGGGGCGGAATTAAAAAAACGTGGTTTTTTTCAAAAAGACGGTAATATCAAAAACCTGCGTGGTGGCTTCTTTGGTGCCAAGCCCCATAAAGACCCTGTGGAATCTCAGGCACAGCCTCAAGCGCAACCTCGGGAGGGGGGTAACATGGGAGTCGGACCTTTCTCATTCCTGGGCAGTGGGGGCGGACCCGGTGGACTCGGTGGACCCGGTGCTCCCGGTATGCAGCCCCGACAACTAATCCTGGAAGCATCCCAACCAGGAATTAATGCTAATGGGATCGCTTCTATTTCCCCGGACAATGTCTTTTCCTGTATAGCTAATTTACCTCCACCAAGCACCTTCCTTGGCAGTGGACCGGGAACTTATGCAGCTTATCTTATGGATGCTAAAGGACAAAACGGATTCTTAGCCGGTATCCTAAGACCTGCGGGCAATGGGGTATACCAAGCTCAATTCCGCAGCCAGGTCCCATTATCCCATTATAATCTGGTCATGATCACAGCTGAAAATCCCCAGCGTTTGGGGCATGTACCCCAAGGACCGATTATTCTACAAGTAAAGCAAGCCCCCGGGCCGATCCGCTTTCTATCCCCTCTCAAAAAGGCGGGAGGGACTGTTAAGAAAGCAGGAGGATCTATATGGGGTAAGCTCTCCGGTCTCATTCCGAAAAAAGCTGCTCCTGGGGTAATTGAAGGGGTCATCCCCGAGGGCGGGGCGGCCCTTTCCGAAGGGGCAATTCCCTTAACCGGAGGTGTACCGGCAGGAACAGTTGAATCTGTGATCGAGAGCGGAGCAATCTCCGGCACCCTTCCTCCCGGGCCCTGATATACGGAAAAAAGATCCTTCGCATATGCTCGGGATGACACACCGTTTTAAGCTATATCATACTGAGCGAACAGGGTCGTATTTTGACCCAAACGAAAGAGAGGTGTCCACTACTTTAACGTAGCGGGCACCTCCCTTTTCATTAAATGCTAAAAGTATGGTTACCAATGGTTTTCACCACTGGACGAGTTTTAATCCAGCGATCAGTCGCTGTTTTCGGGTTATAGTAATATAGTGCCCCATTAGTTGGGTCCACACCCTGTAAAGCGGCTTCCGCGGCCTTATAAGCACTTTCATTGGGTTCGAGATGAATTTGCTTATCAATAACCGCCGTAAAAGCTCCCGGCTGATACACTACCCCATGAATAGTATCCGGAAAACGATCATCAGCAACACGATTTAACACCACGGCTCCCACAGCAATTTGGCCCACAATATCCTCCCCCCGCGCCTCGGCATGGATCACGCGGGCAAGCAGTTCTAATTCTTCGTTACTAACCTGCAGTACCCCTCCGCGGGATGGTTCGGGGGCTAAAGCTATAGCGGGGATTGCTTCCGCTTCTGCCTCCGGCCTTACGGTCGTGGCTACGGGGACCAGGAGTTTTTGGCCCGCCAAGATGCTATCCGGCTGAGTAAGGCCGTTTAGCTTAATAATTTCCGGAATAGTAGTCTGATATTTTCGGGCAACTTCCCAGAGATTCTCACCTTTAAGCACTGTGATTAACCGAGTGCTTTCACGCAAATTTTTATTTTCCTCATGACCTCCGTAATTTGGTTCATCCTCAACATTTTGAACCTCAATATTTTGAACCTCAGCGTTTTTTTCTTCCTCTGAAAAAACTACCACAGAGTCATCTGTCCCTGGATTATCTGCAAGGAATTCGACATCGACTATTTCATAAGTGGGTACACCTAATTCCCCATTCGCTGGATATACCATCCCTTGAAACCAGAATACTAAAGTCATCATCCAGCACAGAAGAATCGCCGTGGCTTTTCGGCATCGTCGGTATGGCAAACAAAATCACCTCTTGAGTCATAATTATTTCTAGTCTTTCCCAAAATCAGTGATTTTTATCCATTACTCCGCCTGCAAATAAAAAAAGCCTGTTGCTCACGAACTTTATTGTTCGTTTTGCAACAGGTTTTTTTGCAGTTTTTAAATTGAGTCTACTTAATCACAGTATCCCTTCTGTCTGAGTTTTGCCACATGCTCCTGTAGAATCTTTTCAATATCAATTTCATATTGCTCTTCTAGGACAAACATCATGGTAATCGCCGTTTGAGCTACATCGATAAGCTCCTGGGCAACCATATGCATAGCCTCAGCTTCCTCGACCCTCAAGCGTTCTCCACTGAGTCCACGAAATTTCCCAATGGCCTGTGCCAGCTCTCCTGACTCTTCCATAATCTTAAGTGCCGTACTCTCCAGAGAGGGACTTAGACGGTTAAGACGGGGTAAGGTTACCGTTTTCGAAAGGCTTAAAGGGGAATTCCCTGTACATTTCTCCATAATTAATTAACTCACTCCTAATGAAAGAGACTTCTTTCGGTGGGGGATTTGACCCCTGTTTAAGCTGATCAGGATTCTTCGCCGGCACTCAGAATGACAGCCAACTTAGGATGACAACCACTTTGAAACAAGGAACCTGTCCCCCTGTTTCACTTTACTTGGTGGTGACGGGGGTAATGACGCCTTCGCGGAGGGTGGAGCCATCTTGACCGGTTATCCCTTGGTGAGTGATCAGCCAGTAGGTCTTGCCGGGTTCCAGCAGCACCTGAGGTATTACTTTAACTGCCCGCTCCTCACTTTGTTCGAATTTAACAGGAATCCGTTTCCCGCTTTTTACTTCCACAAGCTCAATGGTTTTATCGCCGACACTCTGGAATTTGACGGCGGCGGTAAAGCGAACGGTAAAGGTTTTATCTAAGGGAATCCCTTTAAGTTCAGTCATACCGCTATAGCCTGGGTAAAAAAACGGCCATACCCTTTCCTTATCCTTAGGGTCGAAAGAGTTCCACTGGGAACCGTTCTTCCAAAGCAGGCCACCGGGAGGGTCGATTCGCTCAACAAACTCCCGATAAGTAGACCAATACTCAGAAGTTCTGGCTTGACCAAGATCGATCTGCCAGTCCTTGCCTCCGGCGGTAAATTGGATGCGTTCTTTCGAATCCTGCCCATCTTTACTATAACTCCTAAGCATCATCTCCGCCATTTTTACGGGATCATTATCCGATATAGGGACATCGGGACTAATCCCTACCCCATTGATTTCCTTACCATAAGGGGAGTAAAACTTAGCCACCGTTAGTTTCAGCACATCACCATCGGTAAGCTGATACAAACTCTGTACGGAACCCTTGCCAAAAGTATTCTTCCCTACCACCGCTGCCTTTTGATAATCCTTCACAGCCGCGGTCAAGATTTCCGAAGCACTGGCACTATTTTCATTAGTTAAAAAAATGACGGGTTTTGTAATCATGAAGTCATGCTTAAAGGCAGCCGAGGGTTGAAATTTTTGAGACCGGTCTTTAGTTTGCAGGGCGGTATTGTTCCCAATAAAATAACCCGCCAAATCTAAAGCCGTAGTTAAGTACCCCCCCGGATTATTGCGCAAATCCATAATCCAAGCCTTTGCGCCCAGCTTATCAAGCTCTTTAACAACCTTACTAAAGGTCTCCACCGTGGTCTCCCCAAAGGATTCGATAGCCACATAGCCAATATCGCTACCAATCATTTCCCCGGTCACAGTGGGTACTTCAATAGCCCTGCGTTGAACCCGAAGGTTAAGACGTTCCTCTCCCCGCAGAACCACAATATTCACGGAACTTCCCGCAGGTCCCCGTAAAAGACCGGTGGCCACCTCCTGGGAAAGCCCGGCTAGGCTTTGCCCCGCCGCCTCAATAATAACATCCCCAGGCTTAAGCTTTACCTCCTGAGCCGGTGAGCCGTCAATAACCGATACTACTTCCAGACCCCGTGGTACCAACTGAATATATATACCAATTCCGGAAAAGCTTAAATCCATGGAATTGATAAAATCCTGATATTCCTTCTGGGTAAAGAAAGTCGTATGGGGATCCCCTAAGCCCTTGAGCATCTCATCCACCGTTGGCGCACTGAGCACCCTGGAATCTACGGTATCCACATATTCATTCTCCAGTAGATACCGCACATCATCTAACGGACTGCCTAAAGCTAAGGCCGGTGCCGATATACTAAGTATTAATGCAAGGGCAGAAGCTGTAACCGCTTGCCAACTTTTCCTTCTCAAATTCTTTATTACCTTTTTATAGTCCATACCATTTCCGCCCCCTTATTTCTCCAAGAATTCGACATTTATCACTGGATTCCTGTTAGGGTATGCTATTTTTCACTACCGGCAGGGGGGAAATATGACTTTAAAGGTTGTCCCTCGCTCACTGCTTTCCACTTGGATCTTGGCATTATGGCGAGTCACGATACCATAGCAAATTGCTAGCCCAAGTCCGGTTCCCTCGCTTTTGGTGGTTAAAAAGGGGGTTCCCAAGCGCTCGAGTATTTCCGGGCTAATGCCGGGTCCTTGGTCCTTTATCTCGAGAACGACCTGCCCCTCGGAGGAATAAGTATGAATCCACAGCACTCCTCCGGCACCCATAGCTTCCAGTCCGTTACGGGAAAGATTAAGAATCACCTGTCTGATCTCTTTTTCATCCATCATAATTTGGGGTAACTCCCGCAGTTCCGCACAAATCCGCTGATCATTACCCACAGCACTAGCATCCAATAAGGGCAAAAGGGATTTGATGATATCATTTAAGTTATGAGCCTGGCGTTCATTCTTATTACTGCGGCTGATGGCTAAAAACTCCGTCAAGATCTGATTAGCCCGATCCAGCTCCGCAATCATCAAATCAAAGTAAGTAGTATATTCCCTGCAGCCCTTTTTTTCTTTGAGCAGCTGAATAAATCCCCGCACCGTTGCCATAGGGTTTCTTACCTCATGACTAATGCCGGCAGCCAACTCGCCAATTAGGTTCAAACGTTCCAAGCGAGCTAATTCACGCTCGGTTCGCTTTCGCTCATTAATATCCCGCACGATATCGTAAATTCCAAGAACCCGCCCGGAACTGTCTTTAATTAAAGATATCGACAAAGAAATATCGATAATGCTCCCATCCCTGCTGAGCCGGCGGGTTTCAAAATTAGTTACTTCCTCCCCCCGTATGGCCCTGGCAATGACCTCCAGGGCCTCTGCATGCAATTCCTCCGGCACAACGGTAAGCACCGATTTTCCCACAATCTCGGCTTCCGTAAACCCATATATCCGCATTGCCGCAGGGTTCCAATAGGTAACAATACCCTCAGTGGTTATTCCCACAATCCCATCGTTGCTTGACTCAACGATAGAAGCCAGACGGTAAGCCTTCACTAAATTAGTATTGCGGTCTTCCTCCAGCCAGGCGATTCGCCTTTCTGAGGAAGCATCAAGATACTTTTTATTCAGAAAATCCCGACCGGCATGATCATAGAGCTTAGCAGATACCAGCCAGGCAATCAGAATAAAAATCAATCCCTCAAGTGAGTCAAAAGTAATCCACTGCTTATTTGGCTCAAAGTTCTGAAGGCCACCTAGAAAAACTATAAAAGAGCTTAAATAAAGAACAAGGGAATATATTGGCCGAATGTAAAAGATGACGGTTATACCGAACACAACCAAAAAATAGCCTGTCATCTGCTGCAGGATCAGCTGAGAAATTCCCCCGGAAAGAAAGGCCGGTTGGATGAGGATAAAAAAGGCCGTAATCAGAGCAAAGGCTGTCCTAGCTTGAGATCGGTCATAGGGCCCTTTGATGAATAGAGAAGCAAGCAGCAATAACTCTGCACCGCCCCCCAGAATCAAGTGCCAATAGAATAATTGTTGACATACCGGTTTGAAATCCCATATCCGTACTGAGGAACCGGAAAAATCATAAACCAATAGGGCGCAGGCAAACAACATGGTTAAGAGCAGAAGAATCCTGGCCCGCTGAAAGTTATATCCTGCAACATAAGCCTGGAAATCGGATTTATAACTTTTATCACACTCTGCTGAATCTTTAATAACCCCTCGCCATAAAGCCATAACGAATCCCCTCGCGCTCAAAGAATTCCCAAAACCTTATCCAATATTCAGTTTTTATGACACTATGATAACCTCTTAGCAAACCCCTCCATAAAAATCTCATATAACCTCTTTGTCATAGGGCCTGACTTGCCATTCCCTACCACTACACCATCACATTCCCTTACCCCGATTATCTCGACCCCTGTATTGGTCAAGAGTATCTCATCAGCTTGCCGCAGCTCCTCAAAAGTAAGCTCCCTCTCAGCCACCTCAATTCCCGCTTCCCGAGCGGTGTCCAGCATAATTGCCCTGCTTACCCCGGGGAGAATTCGTCCGTTAAGCGGAGGGGTCACTACCTTTCCCTCCATAACTATAGCAACATTGCTGCTAGAGGCCTCGGTAATCAGCCCGCCACCCGGTTCCTTGCCGAGGACAAAGATAGCTTCATAGGCATCTTTTTCAGCCGCAGCTTGTTTAGCCAAAACATTAGGAAGGAGGTTCAAGGTCTTGATATCGGGATGGGCCCAGCGTTCATCCGCTACCGTAATACAACTTACCCCTGCTTCCCGTACCTTCTCCTCTATAGGAGCCATGGGGGCAACGAATAAAGTGACCATCGGCTCCCCCTCCGGTAAAAAGGCATGCATCCGCGGACCTACTCCCCGGGTCACCTGCAGATAAACCATGGCATTAGCAATCCCTGCTTTTTCCACACATTCCCGGATAATCCGGGTAAATTCCTCACCGGTTTTAGGTGGAGTAATGCGAATTTCCTTCATGCTGCGTTCAAAACGCTCTAAATGCTCCTTTAAGGCAAAGAGCTTGCCCTCACAGACTTTCACCGCCTCATAGACCCCATCCCCAAAAAGGTAGCCACGATCCAAGAAGGGAACCTGAGCCTCCTGCAAACCGGTAATTTTCCCATTCACCCAAGCGATACCTGTTGTCTCCGTCATCTAGAACCTCTCCTTTTAGCTATGCCTTATTCTCAGATGTTCATATCTTAGTTTCATTTCCGTCCCCCTATTACCGGGTAAAGAAATAACTAATTACTTCGAGAAAAATTTAGACAATCCTTCTTTTGGTAAGTGAATTAGCCTTTACATGAAAAACCCCAGAGCCAAATGCCCTGGAGCTTGTCCACTATTTTTTAACCAACCTTGCGATATCCTCTTTTATGACACGACTGATAAAATAAGTTAAGCAAAGAATCTAATTTCTGGCTCATCTGGACCACCGCAGGGTCTGCCAGCTCCTTGTCTTTAGACAAGACATAGAGTTGATTACGCAAATCTTCAATTTCCTCAATTAAGTAGATAATATCCATACCTATCAACCACTTTCTACTACCTACTCTAGGGTTATCGCTTCCACAGGACACCCGTCGGCAGCTTCCTGAGCGTTAGCCTCCTCTTCAACAGGAATAGGTGTCGCAATAACAATTGCCAACCCTTCATCATCCATATCGAACACACGGGGGCACACACTCGCACAAGCTCCGCAGCCAATGCAATTACCTCTATCTATTTTGGCTATCATACTGAACCACTCCTTTCATATTAATCGACATTTTACCAGATAGGTGCTGCAGGAATGTTGATGCAATACATACTCAAGGCGTAATTAAAATCACACTTGCATATCTATTAAAAATACCTATCCTGAAAATTAAAATCTTTTCGGAAGCAGCGAGAGTGATCTTGAAATTATTCTAATCTAATTTTCCAAAAAAATATCGAAAAGAATGTCGATACCTGAAAAAATCACGATCTTTTTTTCTTAGTTTTTCGTTAATTTATTACATCTATCGCTAATTTTCCCAGCCTCTGAAATTTCAGTACGCTCGCATATTTATACTTCCTGTCACTTATTTCCTTTTGCAATTAGGGTATTTAAATATTTAATTACCTTGCCGGAATGCCTATCCAACTTCTTTAAGCAAGCTTGGGCTTCCTTGATATCCCCTGCTTGGTAAGCTTTAGCCGCCTCCAGGGCCATTTTGTGGACCAGGTGATGGGGCTCATCCAAAGCCTTGAATTCCGGGGCATCCTTTAAGGGATTACTATCTTGAAAATACCATTTGCCCAAGCGGCAATTCTGATGAGAAGTAACTTCTTCCGGAGTAACCTCTTCAATTCCCTTGATCATATTGACGATACGGGATTTCCAGAGCAAGTGATCAGTTTTGGCCTTTTCGAGAATTTCTAAGGTGGTTAGATTTGCATTGGCCAACTTAAAGCTTTCTACATTATGGTTTAATTCCTGCGCCATATAGGCTGCTGTCTGAATGCTTCCCGCTACTGTTTCCAAGGAGGAATTTATTTGTTCCGAAGAAGCCGCCACTTCTTGAGCATGGTCGGAAGTGTTTTCGATTACCGTAGCTACTGAATTAATCAGGCTCACGATTTTTTCGGAGCTGGCTACCTCGGAATCCGTTACCTCCACACTGGCGTATACATCCTCGGTAGTTTTCTTTACCGCCCCATAAATATTATTCAGAGCGTCGCCGGCTTGGTTCATGATCTGAACCCCATATTCCACTTCTTGGCAGGTTAATTTTGTGGCCCCTACCACATCATCCACCCCAATGCTAGATTCATGATAGCAGTATGTTGGAAAATCTCATCTACCCCTGTATTAACCTTTTGTTGAAATAAGAACGTGGTCAGAATAGCAGCTAGGAAGATGACAATTATCCCCAAGTACCCGCCGAGA